>JAUVAA010000137.1 GCA_030591965.1 bacterium | reverse complement strand
TGTAGCTGGAATAACTGTTTTGTAGGAAATTCAATTATATCCAAAAAGAGAGGGAGCTTAACTTTAATTATCTGTTTTCTCTTTATATTCAATAAGTTAATAGTCGGCTGGTAGCGGCATTAGGGTCAGTCAGCTTGATTTTTGGCGCCAATGGATTTCATCATGAGATAAACCAATTAATTTCAAAAAGAACAAAACTTACAGCTCATCAAACTAAGGGGCAGGTCTTGATATTTGCATTAAACGGTTTTATCAGTACGCTTAAAAATATTAGCGTACTATACGCGGACTGATATTGTAAAAAAACACACTTTTACATGCGTTTAAATAGAGTTAAGTTATTGTATGATAAATAGAAACTTATGTGTAGCCCCCATGCTCGACTGGTCAGATAGACATTGCCGCTACTTTCATCGCTTGCTGTCAAGCCACGCCGTTTTATATACCGAGATGGTGACGACTGGAGCTTTATTGAATGGTGATGTACAACGGCATTTAGGTTTTTCCCCGCAAGAACATCCGCTGGCTTTGCAGTTAGGGGGGAGTTCTGTGCAAGATTTGGCGCTCTGCAGCAAAATGGCTGAAGATTATGGCTATGATGAGGTGAATTTAAATGTTGGTTGTCCGAGTGATCGCGTGCAAAGTGGGCGTTTTGGTGCCTGTTTAATGGCGGAGCCTGAGTTAGTCGCAGAATGTATTGCTGCCATGCAACAAGCCGTGAATATTCCCATTACCGTAAAATCACGCATAGGTATTGATGATAAAGATTCCTATGAGGAATTAGTTAATTTTATTGGTAAAGTGGCTGAAGGCGGTTGTCGTACTTTTATTATACATGCGCGTAAGGCTTGGTTATCGGGCTTGTCACCAAAGCAGAATAGGGATGTCCCGCCCTTGCGCTATGATGTTGTGCAGCAAATCAAACAAGATTTTCCGCATTTAGAGATTATTATTAATGGTGGCATTAGTTCCTTAGAGCAAAGTATTGAGTTAATGCAGGGTGTAGATGGCGTTATGATTGGTCGAGAGGCTTATCATAATCCTTACTTATTGGCGGAAGCGGATAGACTGATTTACCAGCAAGATACTTCTATTAAAACACGCGAAGAGGTAGTCTTCGCTTTATTGCCTTATATACAAGAGCAATTGGCGGCTGGAGTGCGCTTACATAGTATAACGCGGCATATATTAGGTTTATTTCATAGTGTTCAAGGGGCAAGAGCATGGCGTAGACACCTAAGTACCTATGGGCCTAAGGCGGGTGCAGATGAGAATGTTGTCTTGCAGGCATTAGAATTAGTACAAGGATGATGTATACTTAACGACTATTTTATTTTAGAGACGAATGATGGAAGAGCATTTCAGCAAAATTATTGAAGCAATTGGCGAAGATGTAACACGAGAAGGTTTAGTTGATACACCTAAAAGAGCCGCCAAAGCTTTTGAGTTCTTAAATAATGGCTATAACAAAACCTTAGAAGAAGTTTTGAATGGCGCTATTTTTAAAGCCGATACTGAAGATATGGTGATTGTAAAAGATATTGAATTATACTCTTTATGTGAGCATCATCTATTGCCTTTTGTCGGTAAATGTCATATTGCTTACTTACCACAAGGTAAGGTTTTAGGCTTATCTAAGCTGGCAAGAATTGTTGATATGTATGCGCGTCGTTTACAAATTCAAGAAAAATTAACTAAGCAAATTGCTGATGCAGTCGATGAAGCAATTGGTGCTAAAGGTGTTGCGGTTGTGATTGAGGCTAAACATATGTGCATGATGATGCGTGGTGTTGAAAAGCAAAATTCAGTGATGACAACATCCGTTATGACGGGGATTTTCCGTAAAGAAATGAGTACTCGTGCAGAATTTTTAAGTTTAATTAATCGCTCATAAGGAGTGGCTGTTGTGGCTCAAAAAAAGCGTGGGATTTTAATTGTTAATTTAGGATCACCTAAGAAATTAACGGTACGCTCTGTTAGGCGGTTTTTGCGCGAATTTTTGAGTGATCCACGCGTGGTTAATTTACCGCGCTCATTGTGGTGGGTGATTTTAAATTTTTTTATATTGCCTTTTCGGCCGCGTAAATCTAAAGCAGCCTATGCTGAAGTTTGGACTGAAAGAGGTTCGCCCCTCACTTTTTTGACTCAAGATTTAACCGATAAAGTAGCCGCGCATTATCAGGATAACCCTCATACGACTGTTGCAATGGCGATGAGTTATGGTGCCCCGTCATTAATATCTCAGTTGCGTAAATTAAAAAAGGCACAGTGTGAGCAAATCACTATTGTGCCTTTATATCCGCAATACTCTTCAACCACGACTGCCAGTGTGTTTGATGCTGTAGCAACAGAATTAATGCAATGGCGTTATATCCCTGAATTACATTTTATTAGTGATTACCATCAGCACACTTTATATATTGGTGCGATTGCTGACTCTATACAGAAAACTTGGTCAGAGCAGGGCGCGGGCGAGTTATTATTAATGTCCTTTCATGGTCTACCAGATGTTTTAACTAAAAAAGGCGACCCTTATTATTATCAATGCCTTAAAACGGTGGAGTTAATTGCTAAAAAGTTAAACTTGAAAGACGATAAATGGCGAGTGGTATTTCAATCTCGTTTTGGTAAAGCGAAATGGTTGCAGCCTTATTGTATAGAAACCTTAATGGCACTACCTGAGGAAGGCTTTAAAAAAATTGATATTATTTGCCCCGGCTTTGCGATTGATTGCTTAGAAACTTTAGAGGAAATTAATATGACTAATAAAGAAATTTTTCTTGAAGCTGGTGGTGAGCAGTATCGTTATATTCCTTGTTTAAATGATTCAGGTGCCAATGTGCAGGTTTTGGTCGATTTAATCGAAAATAAGGCGAACTAATTATGCGTGCTTATGATCCTGATAATTGTGCCTTTTGTCGCTTAATGCGCAGCTTGGCTTTTACCGGAGTTGGTATGGGTATTGGTTGTGGAGCTGCTTATTTATTAGGTGCTACGCAGGAAAATATTATAATGTCGGGTATAGTGGTTTCTGCCATTATTGTCTTTGGTCTATTAGATAAAAATAAGAAGAAAAAATAATATGACTATTTTAAAAGCGTGGAATGAACAGTGGCCTGAAGTTCGGATTAGCCAGCCAGCAAAAACAGGCGAAGGTGTGCTGGATGCCGGTGCATTTAAAAGTATTGAGGTTGATAGTGTTTTCGATGCGGTCAACTATGCCCAAACAACGATTGGTCAGGCGGTTTTATACCGTTCTTTAGCGCAACCCTTAGATGATTTACAGGTTATTGAAAATAAGCAGGAAGCACTCAAAGAAATACAGGAAAACCCTGAACTGAAAGCAACTTTAGCGCGTTTAGTGGGGAATGCTAAAAAAGATGAAAAGTCTTTTTATCAGCTATTATTTGCTAAATTTTTAGGATCAGGTGGAACGGCTAGAGATGATGCAGAAATTGAGGGTTATGGTTATACACAATATAGGCGTGGAACTCGCTTTATATTGGGTTTTGTTGCGGGCCTATTGGCGCTTGATAATCCAAAAAGTACTTATCTCGATGTGTTGCTGAATGAAATTAAAGCCTTTACCAAAACGCGTGCTTATTCATTAATGTCGGGTCCTGCCTATATTACTGAGAAAAGTATACAGAGCAAAATAGATAGAAAGAGCCTGAGTCCCGCAATTATTTTTAAGCCGCATATTTTTAAGCCATTATTGATTGGTCTTGTGTTTGCTACTTTGATAGTGGTTAACTTATTTGTACCAATTGGCTTGATCAGTTTTTCGCCAATGTTTGCCATTTTTCTTGCGCCATTGGCTTTGGTTTACTTTCCTCTGATTGGTGGTTTTGATCGAGATAGTTGTATTAAGCCTTTGCGTGAGGAATATAGAAAATCAGATGACGTAGCTAAGGTGTTAGATGCTTTGGGTCAAATCGATGAGCTGTTGTCCTTAGTGCAATATGCGGAGTCTAGTGCTGAGCCTATGGTTCTGCCTGAGTTGATCGCAGCTGAGCATCATAAAATCAATTTGAAAAATGCGAAAAATCCAGTATTAAGTAAAGCTGACTCTGCTTATGTGGGGAATGATTTTGCTATTGATGATGAAAAACTAGTCTTAATTACCGGCCCGAATAGTGGTGGTAAAACTGCATTTTGCAAAACCTTAACGCAAATTCAACTACTGGCTCAGATTGGTAGCTATGTTCCTGCTACGCAAGCAACATTAACGGTTGCGGATAGGGTTTTTTATCAAGTACCTGAAATTAGCCAACTAGATGATGGTGAAGGGCGTTTTGGTACGGAATTAAAGCGTACTAAAGATATATTTTTAGCGAGTACGGAAAAAAGCCTGATTGTCTTAGATGAGTTATCAGAAGGGACAACCTTTGAAGAAAAAATGGAGACTTCAGCGAATGTACTCAATGGTTTTTATCAAAAAGGTAATAATACGGTTCTCATTACTCATAATCATCAGTTAGTCGATCATTTTCTTGCAGAGCGTAAAGGTGTGGCTTTACAGGTTGAGTTTGTTGATGAAGATCCAACTCATAAGTTAATTTCAGGAATCTCACGCGTCAGTCATGCACATCGCGTGGCAAAGAAAATTGGCTTTTCCAAGGAAGATATCGCTGGTTATTTAGCAGATAGTTAAGCAATGAAAATTCTACTTGTTTTTTTGAGTTTGTTATTCGTTATTCCTGCGGCATTAGCAGATGTCTATAAATATACTGCCGCTGACGGTAGTGTTTATTACACGGATGAGCCTAGTCATAAAAAATATAAACTAATTATTCGTAGTAAGCCTAAGGGTTATGCGATCGCATTTAAGCATTTACAAAAAAACAAAAAGAAATATACGCCCATCATTGCTGCAGCTGCAAAAAAGCATGGCCTAGACCCGAAGTTAGTGCATGCGGTTATTCATGCGGAATCTGCTTATGACGCGAAAGCCATTTCAAGTGCTGGGGCGGTGGGCTTAATGCAGTTAATGCCTGCAACGGCGCGTCAATATGGTGCAACAAACCGCAAAGATCCCAAGCAAAATATTTTTGCAGGCACTCGTTATCTAAAGTATTTGATCGGTTTATTTGATGATAATTTAAAGCTTTCTATCGCTGCGTATAACGCTGGGGAAAATGCCGTCAAAAAATACCACAACCAAATCCCGCCGTACCCCGAAACGCAAAAATATGTAAAGCACGTCTTAAGTCTGTATAAGAAAAGTAATGGCTGATACTAATGTCACTTTGACCGCTGAATCTTTAGTGCAGGGTAGTGTTACCTTGTTTTCTTTACCGGATATCTACCATCAAATAGAAAAAATGGTTAATGACCCAAGGTTTGCAGCGCTTGAGATCGGTCAGGTCATCGCTAAAGATCCTGCTCTCAGTATGCGTTTGCTTAAGTTGGTCAATAGTTCTTTTTATGGCTTTCAATCACGTATTGATACGATTAGTCGGGCCGTTGCAATAGTTGGAATTAAGGACTTACAAAACTTAGTTTTAGCGACTTCCGTGGTGGATGTATTTAATGATATACCTAGCGATCTAGTTGATATGACTGATTTTTGGATGCAAAGTGTTCAGTGTGCTGTGATCGCTAAACTGCTGGCTAAGGAAAGTTCGGTTTTGCATGCGGAGCGCTTATTTTTAGCTGGTTTATTGCATAAAATTGGCGCTCTGGTTCTCTATCAGAAGCTTCCAGAGTTATCTTCAAGAGTACTTAAATTGGCTGATTACAATGCAGAGCTAGTGCCTGTTATTGAACAAGAAATGATTGGCTTTACTTTTGCTGATGTTGGAGGAGAGTTGGTCAAGTCTTGGGGTTTACCTGACTCTTTGTATGAGGCGATTGCTTTTCAATTAACGCCTGAAATGGCATTGGCACACCGCTTAGATGCTCAAATACTTCATGTAGCGACTATTTTTTGCACGGCTTTGGTGTATGACCAAGATTCGGTGAGCGAGTTATGGGAAGAAATTCCTTTTGAACGCAGGTCGGTAATTAGCTTAGATCAGAAGCAATTTTTCTCCTTGTTATTGCAAGCTCAAGAAGATGTAAGGCAGTTTTTTGAGCTATTGGTATCTGGAAAGAAGTTTTATTAACTTTAAGCTCCTAAGGAGACTTAATTTGCTATAATAAGCGGTTGTTGTAATTTAGGTCGATCCGGTTGTAAAAGGCTAGATTATTCAAGAAACATTTGCCGATAAACCGATTTATCAGCTTTATTATATAGATGGACTAATGTCAGAATTTGCTAAAGAAATTACCGTAGTTACTATCGAAGACGAGATGCAGAAGTCGTACCTAGACTATGCGATGAGCGTTATTGTAGGGCGAGCACTTCCTGATGTTAGAGATGGTTTAAAGCCGGTTCATCGTCGCGTTTTATATGCAATGAATGTATTGGGTAATGATTGGAATAAACCCTATAAAAAATCTGCTCGTGTCGTCGGGGATGTGATCGGTAAATACCACCCGCATGGAGATACTGCGGTTTACGATACGATCGTACGTATGGCGCAACCTTTTTCTTTGCGTTATATGCTAGTCGATGGTCAAGGAAACTTTGGTTCGGTCGATGGTGATTCACCTGCTGCGATGCGTTATACCGAAGTACGTATGTCAAAAATTGCGCATGAAATGTTGGCGGATTTAGATAAAGAGACGGTCAACTTTGCCTCTAACTATGATGATTCAGAATCAGAACCTGTTGTTTTGCCGGCAAGAGTGCCTGCTTTATTGGTTAATGGTTCTTCGGGTATTGCTGTTGGTATGGCCACTAATATACCTCCCCATAATTTAGGCGAAGTTATTGGGGCTTGTTTAGCACTGATTGATAGCCCTGATGTTAGCATTAAAGATTTAATGGAACATATTCCAGGACCTGATTTCCCTACAGCAGGGATTATTAATGGGGTTTCTGGTATTTATGATGCCTATATGACGGGTCGAGGGCGCGCGCATATTCGTGCGCGTAGTCATGTAGAAGATTTTAGAGATGGCAGCAGACAAGCTATTATTGTTACCGAATTGCCTTACCAGGTGAATAAAGCTCGCTTATTAGAGAAAATTGCTGAATTAGTTAAAGAGGCTAAAATCGAAGGTATTTCAGGTCTGCGTGATGAGTCTGATAAAGACGGCATGCGTATGGTTATTGAGCTACGTCGTGGCGAAGTGCCTGAAGTTGTCCTGAATAATTTATATAAACAAACACAGATGAAAACTGTGTTTGGTATTAATATGGTTGCTATTTTAGATGGTCGACCAAAATGCATGAATTTAAAAGAAATCTTGCATGCCTTTGTTAATCATCGCCGTGAAGTGGTTACGCGTCGTACTATTTACTTGTTACGCAAAGCGCGTGAGCGTGCGCATGTATTGGAAGGTTTGGCTGTGGCCATGTCCAATATTGATGAGATGATTGCTTTAATTAAAGCGGCTGCAAATCCTGCAGAAGCTAAAGTCGGCTTGTTATCAAAGTCTTGGGATGCGGGCTTAGTTGCTGCTTTATTAGAGCACGCAGACGAAAGCCGTTCGAGACCCGATGGTTTAGAATTGGTTTTTGGTATACATGGCTCTGAATATCGTCTTTCAGAAGCGCAAGCTTCGGCTATTTTAGACTTGCGGTTACATCGCTTGACGGGGTTAGAGCAAGAAAAAATTGTCAACGAGTACAAGCAATTATTAGAGCTAATTGATGGCTACTTGGAAATTCTAGGTAGTGCCATCCGGTTAATGGAAGTGATTCGTGAAGAATTGGAAGCCATTAAGGAAGAGTATGCTGATGAGCGTCGTACTGAGATTGTTAGAGACCTTCTAAGCTTATCTGAAGAGGACTTTATTACTGAAGAAGATGTGGTCGTTACCATGTCGCATGAAGGTTATGTGAAAACTCAGCGACTTGAAGATTATCAAGCGCAACGCAGAGGTGGACGCGGTAAATCCGCGACAGCGACTAAAGAAGAAGATTTTGTAGAAAAGTTAGTCGTAGCTAATACCCATGATACGATTTTGTGTTTTTCTTCAGCCGGTAAAGTGTATTGGTTAAAAGTCTATCAATTACCGATTGCCAGCCGTGCTTCTCGTGGCAAGCCGTTTATTAATTTATTGCCATTAGAAAAAGATGAGCAAATAAGTGCGATGTTGACGGTACGTGAATACAGTGAATCGCAGTTTATCTTTATGGCAACGGAAGCGGGAACCGTTAAGAAGACACCATTAAAAGAATTTGAACGTCAAAGATCAAACGGCAAAATTGCTATTGATTTACGTGAGGGCGATAGTTTGGTCGGCGTGGCTGTCAC
>JAUVAA010000070.1 GCA_030591965.1 bacterium | reverse complement strand
GTTGATAATTGCTGTGACGAATTAGCCAGCTGTTCACTGATCTCATTGATTTTATAAATCGTTTTGCCTATTTTTTTGACAAAACTATTAAAACTTGCCGCGACCCAAGCAAATTCTGTTTTACCTTTTATATTCAGGCGTGCTGTTAAATCACCATCGCCACTGGAAATGTCTTGTAGCTTTATGGCTAAGTCAGTTAATGGTGTGATGATAATGCTGTTAATTAACCAATATAAACCAACTATTAATACAATCAGAGCTGCAATGGTAAAGCCAATTCTCTTGTACATAGACTGCGCTAATTCTTCGTAAGCTGCTGTTAGCGGTGTAATAATTTCAAAAGCACCGTGTAAATCACCTGCGTGTTTGTTGTCCATTTGATAGCCAAGAATATCTAAGCCCTGATCATTGCCCCAGAGTGTTTGTGAGCTGCTGGGCGTGCCATGACAAATTTCACACTGTGCGCTTAAAATAACGGGGCGAAAGTAATGTACAGTTTCATTGGTTTCATCAACATAACTGTATTCAGTGGTTTGCGGGTTTTGTTTGAAGAAATTCAGAACTTCACGCTCTTTTTCATTGGCTTCATTTTTAGGATTTCTAGCATTGATATTAGGCGCTTTAAAACTGAAATTTCCTTCCACTGCTTTCGCTTGGACAATTTCCCATGAAGTTGCTACAGGCACAGTGGCTAAGATCTTGGTAAGTCGCTCGCTTGTGTCGCTAATGCTATTGTAATTGTTGAGCTGTTGCGTAGTAAATACGCCGTCATCCCATTTTTTTATCATATTTTTACGCACAGACTCAGAGACTAGCAGTAGGCTTTTTGCTTGTTCTGTTTTTTGCGTAATAATTTTTTGTTTGTCAGCTCCGTAGATAAAGAACAGTGATGCAGTGGAGATGATGAGTAAAAATATGAATGTACTGAGAATAACTTTAGTACCAATGGAGTGCCAATTCATGCGTATTTACCTTTTATTATTTACGATTATTAGGGTTTATATCGACAGTGTAGAGCAAATCTAAAGCGCTTTCTATGATGGCGTTAGGCTTTGTATCTATTATTTGCTTTAACTTACTCTAAAGTTAAGATAAGCATTTTGATAAGTATAAACTATAAGATAACATAGCTTGTTTTCATTCACTTAAAATAGTCGCACTCTCTATATGGGCATTCAGGATAACTTTGAACAAATCCCTTTAAAGGATTTCACCGAAAAAGCATACTTAGATTATTCTATGTACGTTATTTTAGATCGGGCTTTACCTCATATTGGTGATGGTTTGAAGCCGGTGCAAAGGCGTATTGTTTATGCCATGTCCGAATTGGGGCTGAGTGCCATATCCAAACATAAAAAATCCGCACGTACCGTAGGGGATGTTTTAGGTAAATATCACCCGCATGGTGACTCTGCGTGTTATGAAGCTATGGTTTTAATGGCGCAGAACTTTTCTTATCGTTACCCTTTGGTTGATGGTCAAGGTAACTGGGGCTCGCCTGATGACCCCAAGTCTTTTGCTGCGATGCGTTATACCGAATCGCGCTTAACAGCTTATGCGCAAACTTTATTAAGTGAGCTAGGTCAAGGCACCGTTGACTGGAATGATAATTTTGATGGTACGTTAAAAGAGCCCGCCTTATTACCAGACCGATTGCCAAATATATTGCTTAACGGCACGATGGGTATTGCTGTCGGGATGGCCACGGATATTCCTTCACATAATTTAAGAGAAGTCGCGAATGCTTGTGTGCATTTATTAGATAACCCTGAAGCTCCGTTAGAGGATTTATTTAACTTTGTTCAAGGTCCTGATTATCCTACCGATGCTGAAATTATCAGTAGCCGAGAGGATATACAAAAGATGTATGTCACGGGTCATGGTTCAATTCGCATGCGGGCTAAATACGAGTTAGAAGAGCATAATATTATTATTACTGCTTTACCGCATCAGGTCTCAGGCGCGAAATTACTAGAGCAGATCGCTGCGCAAATGCAGGCGAAAAAATTACCGATGATCGAAGATTTAAGAGATGAATCTGATCATGAAAACCCCACGCGTTTAGTTGTTATGCCCAAATCCAAACGCGCCGATGTCGAGGCGATTATGTCGCACTTATTTGCCACGACAGATTTGGAAAAGAATTTCCGCGTAAATATGAATATGATCGGTTTAAATGGCCGACCTAAAGTTAAAGGTTTACGCGAAATTCTAGTGGAATGGCTGAGTTTTCGTGTCGAAACAGTGCGCAGACGGCTGCAATATCGCTTAGATAAAATTTTGGCGCGCTTGCATATCTTAGAAGGTTTATTAATCGCCTTTTTGAATATCGATGAAGTGATTGCCATTATCCGCACTGAAGACAAGCCTAAGCCGGTCTTAATGGAGAGATTTGGGATTACGGATACTCAAGCTGAAGCCGTTTTAGAATTAAAATTACGTCATTTAGCTAAGCTAGAAGAAATGGCGATCAAAGGCGAGCAAGCGGAATTGGAAAAAGAGCGTGATCATTTACAAAAGTTATTAGGTTCGCAGCGCTTGTTAGACCGTTTAGTTAGAAAAGAAATTTTAGCGGATGCAGATAAATATGGTGATGATCGCCGTTCTTTAATTGTTGAGCGCGGTACAGCTAAAGCATTGAGTACGACAGCATTAATTAATAACGAGCCAGTTACGATTGTACTCTCGGAAAAAGGCTGGGTACGTGCTGCAAAAGGACATGATGTAGAGCCAGAAAGTTTGAATTATCGTTCTGGAGACGGCTATTTATGCTCTGTTCTAGGGCGTACTACTCAACCGGTTTATATCTTAGATTCTACCGGCCGGTTTTATGTCACTAGTACCTATGACTTGCCTTCGGCACGCAGCCAAGGTGAACCGCTGACAGGTCGTTTAAAGCCGCCTGCTGGTTCACTATTTACGCATTTGTTAACGGGTCATGAAGATGATTGGATGTTGATGGCGAGTGATGCCGGTTATGGTTTTAGAGTACAGTTGAAAGATTGTGTTTCTAAGAATAAAGCCGGTAAAGCCGTGGTTACTTTACCTAAAGGTGCACAAGTGCTCACACCTGTGAGAATTCATAATAATACAGATTTAATCGCGGTCGCTACGTTACAAGGGCGTTTATTGGTTTTCCCAACGGCAGCATTGCCGGCTTTAGCAAAAGGTAAAGGTAATAAACTGATTCAAATTTTACCGGCTGATTTAGTATCAGGCGCAGATAGAGTAATGGGGCTCGCGGTGATTGCTGAGGGCGCTGCTTTGAAAGTGGTTTCGGGTAAGCGTACGTTAACTTTAAAGGCAGCTGACTTAGTGGCTTATCAAGGTGTTAGAGCAAAGCGAGGGCAAGCTTTGCCTCGAGGTTTTCAGCGTGTTGAAGCTTTACAGAGTGTAGATTAAGCAATGGCTACTGGAGCAAAAAAGCCGCACAAAAAAGTAACGCGTAAAGCCAAAAAAGTCGCTAAACCTTCTTTTCCTAAGAGGGTATGGCATGGGTTGAAAAAACCATTGTTGATTTTTTCGGCAGTCGCAGTTTTTGCCTTAGCTTGTTATATCGGATATTTGGATTACACGGTTAGAAAACAGTTTGAAGGCAAACGCTGGTCTATCCCTGCGCGTGTTTATGCCAGTCCTGTGGAACTTTATGCGGGACTGCAAATAAATGCTAAGCAGTTATTAGTGCTGTTGCAAAAATTGCATTACCGAGTTGATCGTAAACTGTCGTCGCAAGCGACATATAGTGAAAAATCTGGACAGATTAGCTTAAAAACAAGGCAATTTACTTTCACCGATAAAGAACAGCTAATGCAACATATTCGTATTGCTTTTAGTAGCTCTGAAATCCGTTCAATTATGGATGTGCAGACAGGCAAAGAGTTATCGATTGTGCGTCTTGATCCAGTGCAAATTGGGAGTTTTTATCCCGCACATAAAGAAGATAGAGTGCTAGTTAAACTAGAGGAGGTGCCACTGACTTTAGTGCAAGGGTTATTGGCGACTGAAGATCGTGATTTTTATCAGCATTTTGGTATTTCCTTTAAAGGCATTGCGCGTGCTATGTGGGCGAATTTACGTGCAGGCGGCTTAGTGCAAGGCGGTAGTACCATCACTCAGCAATTAGTAAAAAACTTTTATCTAACTTCAGAACGTAGCTTAAGAAGAAAAATTAATGAAGCGTTTATGGCGCTAATTTTAGAATCTCGCTTTAGTAAGGATGAGATTTTAGAGGCTTATTTAAATGAGGTTTATTTAGGACAAGATGGTGCTCATGCTATTCATGGGTTTGGTTTGGCGAGTGAGTTTTATTTCTCGCGGCCCTTGAAAAGCTTGCCTTTGCATCAGGTCTCCGCCTTGATTGCTCTAGTGCGTGGACCTAGTTATTATGATTTACGGCGTAGACCAGAGCGCGCGTTGAAACGACGTAATTTGGTTTTAAAGGAAATGTTTGCGCACGGGGATATTACTGAAAAGCAGTTAAAATTGGCTAAACAGAAGGCGCTTAAGATTGTGCCTTTTGCGCATAGGCCGGCAAATCGTTATCCGGCTTTTATAGATTTAGTCAGGCACCAATTAACTCAAGAATACAATGAAACAGATTTAACCTCTGATGGTTTAAATATCTTTACGACCCTGGATACTAAAGTGCAGGATGCTTTGGGTAGCAGTATTACTCGGGAATTAAATAAACTTGAAAAGCGTAAGCGATCTAAAGAGTTAGAAACTGCGGCGATTGTTACACGTAGAGATAGCGGTGAAATTGTTGCCTTAGCTGGTGGTAGAGATAGTCAGGGGGTGGGGTTTAATCGCGCCTTAAATGCAGTGCGTCCGATAGGCTCGTTAATTAAGCCTATCGTGTATTTAACAGCGCTTACATATCCTGAAAAATACACATTAATTACACCCATTAGCGATACCGCGATAGAGGTTAAGGCGGAAAAAGGGAAGTTGTGGAAACCGAGTAATTATGATCGTATTGAGCATGGTGATGTGCCATTACACGCCGCATTAGCACATTCTTACAACTTGGCGACTGTGCGTTTAGGTATGGATATCGGTGTCGCCAGAGTTGCTAAAACGCTGCGCGAAACGGGTGTTACTAGGAAAATTAATTTGTTTCCTTCCATGCTTCTAGGGGCGCTACCATTAACGCCTTTTGAAGTGACGCAAATGTATCAAACTTTAGCAGGGGATGGCTTTGCTATGCCCTTGCGTTCAATTACAGCGGTGATTGCTCAAGATGGTACTTTACTGCAACGCTATCCTTATGTGATCAGACAGGAGCTTGATCCGGCGGCGACTTATTTAACCAACACGGTATTGCAAGAGGTGATGCGCGAAGGAACGGGGCGTTCTGCTTATCAAGTTTTACCGAAATCTTTACAAGTCGCAGGTAAAACGGGCACGACGAATGATTTAAAAGATAGTTGGTTTGCTGGTTATACAGGAGATTATCTAGCGGTGTTTTGGGTCGGGCGTGATGATAATAAATCGACTGGAGTGACGGGGGCAAGTGGAGCTTTAAAGTTATGGAGGGCATTGATGCAACAAGTCGCTACACAACCGGTTTATTTAGCCATGCCTGACTCAGTGGAGTCGGTTTGGATAGAGCCAGAAACGGGCCTATTGGCAAATGAGTTATGTGAAGGCGCGGTAAAATATGCTTTTGTAAGAGGCTCTGAACCGGCAGATAATGCGGCTTGTATCGATTCGCCAATGAATAAAACAAAAATGTGGATTAACGACTTTATGAAGGAAAATTTTTAATGAGAATACTTACTATAATACTATGCATGCTGTTTTCAGGTCTTGTCTCTGCACAACCAACGGGGCTACAGTCGCTAGAACGTTTTATTGCACAAGCCCATAATTTACAGTCAGATTTTACTCAGATATCGTTAGATGAGTCAGGGCAAGCAAAGCAAACCAGTACGGGTGTTTTTTATTTGCAACAACCAGGTAAGTTTCGTTGGAATTATAAGCAGCCTTATGCGCAACAAATTGTCTCTAAAGAAGGTGAGGTTTGGTTTTATGATGCTGATTTAGAACAAGTTATTATTAAGAAAATAGATAGCTCCATTGGTGATACGCCTGCTTTATTATTAAGTGGAAGTGTTAAGTTAGCTGAAAAATATACGATTACTCAGCATGCGCAGGATGGCGATGTACTTTGGTTGAAGTTGACGCCTAAAAATACCGAATCTAGCTTTAAATATATTTTGATTGGGCTAAAGAAGGGTGTGCTTTATGGTATGGAATTAAGTGATAATTTTGGCCAATTAACGCAAATCATTTTTTCTAATATGACTACGCCAGATACATTAGATGAGAGTCTATTTGAATTTGTGGCCCCAGAAGGAACGGATGTTTTTGAAGGCTAATGCTTGTGTTGACTTGCTAGTGAGAAATAAGCTATGAATCGCTCGCTAAAACCACTGGCTGATTTAATGCGTCCTGAGTCTTTGGCTGATTACGCTGGCCAGAAGCATCTTTTGCAATCTGGGAAACCTTTGTATGAGGCAATTAACTCAGGGCGATTGCATTCCATGATTTTTTGGGGCCCGCCTGGCACTGGAAAGACGACTTTGGCGCGCATGATTGCGCATCATTCTAATGCTGAGTTTATGGCTATTTCAGCAGTATTAGCTGGTGTTAAGGAAATACGTGCAGCGGTTGCTTTAGCTAAAAAAATACAACAAGAAGAGCAGCGCAAAAGTATATTATTCGTCGACGAGGTACATCGTTTTAATAAGTCACAACAAGATGCTTTTTTGCCACATGTAGAGGATGGTACGGTGTATTTTTTAGGCGCAACCACTGAAAACCCCTCTTTCGCATTGAATAATGCTTTGTTATCTCGCGCCCGCGTTTATGTTTTGAATGCCTTAACGATTGATGATTTGCTGGCGGTGATTAATAAGGTTCTGGCTGATAGAGAAAAAGGCTTTGGTGCATTAAATCTAAGTATTTCAGAAGAGCTAAAGCAGCAGTTTGCTGTAGCAGCGGATGGCGATGCACGACGCTTATTAAATTTATTGGAAATTGCAGTTGAATTAACGCAGGCAAAACAAAGTACAGAGATTACTGAAGCCATAGCCAAAGAAGTTTTAGCGGGTGGCGTACGTCGGTTTGATAATCAAGGTGAAGAATTTTATAACCAGATTTCTGCTTTGCATAAGTCAGTGCGTGGTAGTTCGCCGGATGGAGCGCTGTATTGGTTTTGTCGCATGATTGATGGCGGTTGTGATCCTTTGTATCTGGCGCGGCGTATTGTACGTATTGCTTCAGAAGATATCGGTAATGCTGACCCGCGTGCTTTGCAATTATGTATGAATGCATGGGAAACTCAAGAGCGCTTAGGTAGCCCAGAAGGTGAGTTGGCTTTGGCTCAGGCTGTGGTTTATATGGCTTGTGCGCCGAAGAGTAACGCTGTTTATATGGCATTTAATGCGGCGATGAGTGCTGCGAAACAAAGTGGCAGTCTGCCAGTACCTAAACATTTACGTAATGCACCGACTAAGCTAATGAAGTCATTGGATTATGGTAAAGAATATCGTTATGCCCATAATGAACCTGAGGCTTATGCGGCAGGGGAAAGCTATTTTCCGGACCAGTTAGCAGAAACTCAATATTATCAGCCTGTTGCCCGAGGATTAGAAATTAAAATCGCAGAAAAATTAAAACATTTGCGAGAATTAGATAGAATAGCCGGTAAGAATTAAAAATAAAGGTGCCCACCTCTTTGTTATTTATCATGAAAGAGGGCGGTAGCAGCCATTAATAATAAAAAACGCATTTAACATAAATACTATTTAAAGATAAACGCTATGGACTTAAATTTTCTTGATTTTGAACAACCGATTGCAGAATTAGACGCAAAAATTGAAGAATTACGCCGTGTACAAGCGGAAAATGATATTGATATTTCTTCCGCGCTTAATGATTTAGAAGCCAAAAGTGCAGCAATGACGGAAGAAATTTTCAAGGATTTGAGTGACTGGCAGATTTCTCAATTATCACGTCATCCAGGCCGTCCTTATACTTTAGATTATATTGATTTAATGTTTACTGACTTCCATGAGTTACATGGCGATCGCGCTTACGCGGATGATCAAGCGATGATTTGTGGTTTGGCTAAATTAAATGGTCAAGCGGTTGTTGTTATTGGGCACCAAAAAGGTCGTGATACTAAAGAAAAAATTAAACGTAATTTTGGTATGCCGCGGCCTGAAGGTTATCGTAAAGCCTTGCGTGTTATGAAAATGGCAGAGCGTTTTCATTTGCCTATTATTTGTCTTATTGATACACCAGGAGCTTATCCGGGTATTGGTGCCGAAGAGCGCGGCCAAAGTGAGGCGATTGCGCGTAATTTATTTGAAATGGCTAAATTAGAAACTCCAGTTATTTGTACTGTGATTGGTGAGGGTGGTTCGGGTGGCGCTTTAGCCATTGGTGTTGGTGACCGTTTAATTATGCTGGAATACAGCACTTATTCGGTTATTTCTCCTGAAGGTTGTGCTTCTATTTTATGGAAAAGCGCGGATAAAGCTAAACTCGCTGCTGAAGCGATGGGGATTACTTCGGATAGAGTAAGAGAGCAGGGGTTTTTAGATGAAGTAGTGAGAGAGCCAGTTGGTGGAGCGCACAGAGATTTTAAAGTGGTGGCTGAAAATTTAAAAGAAACTTTATTTCGTCATATTAAAGAGCTACGCCATGAAAAAATGGATGATATTTTAGAAAAGCGTTATCAACGTATTATGGCTTATGGTTCTTTTAGTGAAGAAGCGAAATAATTTACATCTGTAAGCATTTTGATTTAATTTTTTCGTGATTAAGGTTTAATAACTAGTTGAAACTAGGAGTCCCTGCTTCGGTGCAATGCTGTTGACTTAAGCCCTCTCTTGATGGAGAGGGAGCTTATTCTTAAGTCAACAGCATTGCTGCTTAGGCAAGGCCGTGTATACCGCCTAGGCGAGGGCTCCTTTTATATGAAACTCAGTTCATCCTTTATAGCTTCCCAACTCCTCCCTCTTTACGCAAACGCTAATCTTATTGTGGGTTATAGCGGTGGCGTAGATTCTCATGTTTTATTGCATTTACTAGCTAGCCTGCCTGAGTTTAAAAATAAAATAACTGCCGTTTATGTGCATCATGGTTTACAAATCTGTGCTGATGATTGGGCTGTGCATTGTCAGAAATGTTCAGAAGCCTTAGGTGTTAAGTTCAAGGTATTAAGAGTCAATGGCCAAGCTGCAGTAGGTGAAAGCCCAGAAGAAGCAGCGCGTAATGCCCGCTATCAAGCATTTAAAGAAATCCTGACAGAAACTGAGGTGCTTTTATTTGCACAGCATCGTAATGATCAATTAGAAACGGTTTTATTGCAGCTATTTCGAGGTGCGGGGCTGAAAGGATTATCTGGTATGCCAACTAAAACCTCTTTTGCTGCGGGTGTATTGCTAAGGCCTTTATTGGATGTCAGCCAAGAAGAAATTAAGCAGTATGCCTTGCAGCATCAGTTACACTGGATTGAAGATCCGAGCAATCAAGATACTCAGTTTGATCGAAATTTTTTGCGCCATGAAGTTATGCCTTTATTAGAGCAGCGCTGGCCGAGTTTAGATAAAATGGTGGCGCGTGTCGCTGGGCATTGTGCTGAGGCTCAAACGGTCTTATCTGCAAATGCAAAAGAGCAGATGTTGATGCTTTATGGTCAGCAGAAGCGATGCCTGTTAATTTCTGGCTTGTTGCAGCATGATGTTTTAATGCAGCAATGGATCATGCGTGAATGGTTAGGTTATTTAGGTGTGCGTATGCCTTCAGTGAAAGTATTACAAGCTATCTTTCAAGATATTTTGGCGGCTCGTCAAGAAGCCAATCCTATTGTTCGACATGATGGCTTTGAAATTCAGCGCTATCGAGATGGATTATATTTAATTGCAGAACAAGATCAGTTTGATGTAAGTCAGAGACTCTCATGGAGCGATAAGAGTCAGCCCTTACGTTTAAATAATAACGGCCTATTGCAGGCAGGTGTTGCACAGCAAGGTATCGCGGCAGATTTATGGCAGCAAGGAACGGTACAAATAAAGTATCGGCAGGGCGGCGAAAAAATTGCTTTACCTAATAGAGCAGGGCGGCATAGTTTGAAAAAATTATATCAGGAAGCAGGAGTTGCTCCCTGGTTGCGCGAGAGGATGCCAGTTATTTATATTGATGATAGAATCGCTGCGATTGCTGACCTTTGGGTGAGTAAAGATTTTTATGGAAGAGCTGGTGAGTCTTGTATAAAACTAACTTGGCAACAAAGCCCATGACGAAAAGCCTAATGTCGATTAAAATAGATTTCAATATTGCTGATCTGGCAGCGTAAAAGGGCTTTATTAATAATCTCTTTTTCCAAGCTCTGTTAGTCATTTATGGGCTACAAAAGGCCATTGAGCATGTTAAAATAAATCAATTCATTTTCCCCTATCTTTTTCTAGTTCATGACAAAATTTATATTTATTACTGGTGGTGTTGTATCTTCTCTTGGTAAGGGGATTGCTGCGTCTTCTTTAGCGGCTATTTTAGAAGCGCGTGGTTTAAACGTAACCATGACTAAATTAGATCCTTATATCAATGTTGATCCAGGCACTATGAGCCCTTTTCAGCATGGTGAGGTTTTTGTCACTCAGGATGGTGCTGAAACAGATTTAGATTTAGGGCATTACGAGCGTTTTTTAAAAACTCGGTTGACCAAAAAGAATAACTTTACCACGGGGCAAGTTTACGAAAGTGTCTTGCGTAAAGAGCGTAAAGGTGAATATTTAGGTGCAACTGTACAGGTGATTCCGCATATTACTGACGAAATGAAACGTCGTGTTTATGCGAGTGCTGATGCTGATGCTGATATCGATGTTGCCATTATCGAAGTCGGTGGTACGGTTGGTGATATTGAGTCTTTGCCATTTTTGGAAGCTATTCGACAAATGGGGGTCGAGCTTGGGCGTGATCGCTCTTTGTTTATTCATCTGACTTTAGTGCCTTATATTAAAACAGCGGGTGAAATTAAAACTAAACCGACTCAACATTCAGTTAAAGAATTACGCACGATTGGTATCCAGCCAGATATTTTGATCTGTCGCTCTGATAGCCGAATTCCTTCTGCTGAACGTCATAAAATTTCATTATTTACTAATGTCCCTGAAAAATCAGTTATTTCTGCGCCCGATGCCGACACGATTTATCGCATCCCGTTAATCCTCAATGAGCAAGGTTTGGATGATATTGTTGTCCATCAATTGCGCCTTGATGTTCCGCCAGCAGATTTATCTGAATGGGAAACTGTGGTTGAAGGTTTAACAAACCCTACTGATGTTGTCACCATTGCGATTGTTGGTAAATATGTTGATCATTTGGATGCTTATAAATCTTTAACTGAAGCATTAATTCACGCGGGAATAAAAACACGCCATACCGTACAAATTAAATATATTGATTCTGAGACGATTGAAAATGAAGGTGTTACGCAACTAAAAAGTGTTGATGCGATTTTAATACCGGGCGGTTTTGGTGAGCGAGGCGTGGAAGGCAAAATTTCTACAGCCCGCTTTGCTCGAGAAAATAAAGTGCCATTTTTAGGTATTTGTTTGGGTATGCAATCCGTAGTTATTGAATTTGCCCGTAATGTCGCTGGGCTAGAAGGCGCGCATAGCACGGAATTCTTGCCGAATAGCCCGCACCCTGTTATTGGTTTAATTACTGAGTGGCAAGACCACGAAGGTCAAACTGAAACGCGTGATGAGAACTCTGATTTAGGTGGAACGATGCGCTTAGGTGCGCAAAAGTGTCGCATTCAATCGGATTCTTTAGTATTTGAAATGTATCAAAAAGACGTGATTACTGAACGTCATCGTCATCGTTATGAGTTTAATAATAATTACCTAGAGCCGCTAGAAAAAGCAGGTTTAAAATTCTCAGGTAAATCAATTGATGGACGTTTAGTGGAGGTTGTTGAAATTGCAGATCATCCTTGGTTTTTAGCTTGCCAATTTCACCCAGAATTTACTTCAACGCCACGTAATGGTCACCCTCTATTTTCTGGATTTATTAGAGCAGCTGCAAAACAAAAACAAGGTACACAAGCATGAAATTATGTGATTTTGAAGTAGGACTAGATAAACCATTTTTCTTGATCGCAGGCACTTGTGTGATTGAAAGCGAGCAAATGGCTATTGATACCGCAGGATATTTGAAAGAGTTAGCTGCTGAGCTAAAAATCCCTTTTATTTACAAATCTTCATTTGATAAAGCAAACCGTTCATCGCATGAAAGCTACCGTGGCCCAGGTGTAGAAGAAGGCTTAAAAATACTTGAAAAAGTGAAACAGCAAATTGGTGTGCCTGTTTTGACTGATGTGCATGAAGATACGCCCTTATCTGAAGTTGCAGATGTGGTTGATGTAATGCAAACGCCAGCTTTTTTATGCCGTCAAACAAATTTTATACAAGCCGTTGCCGCACAAGGCATCCCTGTTAATATTAAAAAAGGTCAGTTTTCTGCGCCTTGGGATATGGTGCATGTCGTTAATAAGGCTAAAGCAACCGGTAATCAACAGATTATGGTGTGTGAGCGTGGAGCTTCATTTGGCTATAACAACTTAGTGTCTGATATGCGCTCTTTAGCAGAGATGCGTAATACTGGCTGCCCAGTTGTTTATGATGCCACGCATTCAGTGCAGCTTCCGGGTGGACAGGGGACTTCGTCAGGTGGTCAGCGTCAGCATGTATCTGTTTTAGCGAGAGCAGCTGTTGCGGCGGGAATTTCTGGGTTATTTATGGAAACCCATCCAGACCCAGATAAAGCATTAAGTGATGGACCGAACTCATGGCCATTACACCGTATGAAAGAATTATTAGAAACGTTGGTAATGATCGATCGAGCAGTAAAAGCACAAGACTTGATAGAAAATACCTTATAAATATAATAACAATGGGGAAAGTGTATGACCAAGATAGTTGATATTAAAGCAAGAGAAATTTTAGATTCACGTGGAAACCCAACGATTGAAGCTGATGTTATTTTGGAATCAGGTGTTGTTGGTAGTGCCATGGTTCCTTCAGGTGCATCAACAGGCGAGCGTGAAGCAATTGAATTACGTGATGGTGATAAGTCGCGTTATTTAGGTAAAGGCGTTTTGAAAGCTGTTGAATTTGTTAATACAGAAATCCGTGCAGCGGTAATGGGTATGGATGTAACAGATCAAGCGGCATTAGATAAGAAAATGCTTGATCTGGATGGTACGCCAAATAAAGGCCGTATTGGTGCTAATGCGATTTTGGGTGTATCTATGGCCGCGGTTCGTGCTGCTGCTACTGAGGCGGGTGTGCCTTTATATCGTTATTTGAATACTAGCGGTGAATTTATTATGCCTGTACCAATGATGAATATCATCAATGGTGGTTCACATGCGGATAATAGCGTAGATTTGCAAGAATTTATGATTCTACCGGTAGGTGCCCCTTCTTTCAAAGAAGCTATTCGTTATGGCGCAGAAGTATTTCATAATCTTGCTAAAGTATTAAAATCTAAAGGATTGGCAACAACGGTTGGTGATGAAGGTGGCTTTGCACCTAACCTATCTTCTAACGAAGAAGCGATTGAAGTGATTTTAGAAGCGATTGCAATGGCTGGTTATAAAGCAGGTGAGGATATTTATCTTGGTATGGATGCAGCTGCTTCTGAGTTTTATAAAGATGGTAATTATGAGCTAAGTTCAGAAGGTAAAACCTTAAGTGCCAGTCAGATGACAGATTTATTGGCTGAGTGGGTTGAAAAATATCCTATTATTAGCATTGAAGATGGACTGTATGAGAATGACTGGGCAGGTTGGAAAGATCAAACTGACCGATTAGGGGACAAGATTCAGTTGGTAGGTGATGATCTATTTGTTACTAATCCAGCGACTTTAAAAGATGGCATAGAGAAAGGTGTGGCTAACTCTATTTTAATTAAAGTTAACCAAATCGGTACTCTATCTGAAACTTTAGAAGCGATTAACACAGCACATGCGGCTGGTTATACTGCCGTTGTTTCGCATCGTTCAGGTGAAACAGAAGATACGACCATTGCTGACTTGTGTGTTGCTACTGGCACAGGTCAAATTAAAACCGGATCATTAAGCCGTTCTGATCGTGTTGCTAAATACAACCGCTTAATGAAGATCGAAGAAGAGTTAGGCGCACAAGCGAAATACGCAGGCCGTAGTGCGTTTAAGAAATTATCTTAATTTATTTCTAACTTAGTCTTTATTAGCCCATCTAGCTATTTGTGTTAGGTGGGCTTTAGTTTGTCTGAAAGAAAGTAGGGCGAATTTCAGTCCGCTATGCTTAAATGAAAAATTGCGGACTGAAGTCCGCAGTACATACGCATAATTATTTTAACATTTATATTTGACGTATTTACGTAGGATGGGTAGAGCGTTTTCTTGCGAAACCCATCATTCTGCGTGAGGTTGATGGGTTTCATTGCGCGCC
>JAUVAA010000159.1 GCA_030591965.1 bacterium | reverse complement strand
GTGCTGAGGAACGAAGCGCATCAATAGCTCATCGATGCGCCTCCTGCGTCGGCACATCCTATAAATTCTTTATCCATAAACAAGGGAAGTAAAATACGTATAAAATGGTTAATTTCGACAGCCTAGATTGCCACCCTTTTTTCCTTAACAAGCTACGATACAACTCCTCTGTAGAAATACGCTCTTTCAACTCTGGCTGACTATCAAAGTCATTTTGCATAATTAAAGATACTTTTCCAACATTTTTCTTTGAGTCAAATGTAAGCTTTATAGAGTCAATGGTATTTAAAAAGTCAGTAAATGACTTGAATCCAATAGCTTTTTCATCAAAAGCACTATCCATATTAGTCATGCTTTGCTTCAGTACTGAGTATAAAACCGGACCATCAAATGTTTTAAGCGCTTTTATGGCTAAATCGGTAGCGTCATCTAAAGCAGAGTTTAAAGCCTCTTTATCAGAAAAATCTTCTTTGTCTGTATAGATAAATTTCGAGCAGGATGTTTTAACACTTTCACTCAACGGGGACCTAGGTCCTGTTCCAATGACTTCCTTCCCCATCTCTCGCAATCGCCGAAATAACGGGGAAAAATCAGAATCTCCTGTTGCAAGAACAAACCATTCCACACTTTCAAGCCTCAAGGCATGCTCCATCACATCAACTGTTAACTGTATATCTGACGAGTTCTTGCCACTCACAGGGTGAAAATTATGTATTAACTCAAATCCTTGTCGATTTAACTCTCCCTGAAACGATTGAAGATTCTGATTAGTCCAGTTTCCATAAGCTCTACGTACAATGATTTGACCAATGGAACTAAGTTCGGATAACAATTTTTCAGGGCCGCCATATTTAATCCACTGAGTGAGATTTTCAACATCAATAAAAACCGCAATTTTTTTTCGTTCCATGACTATTCCTTATCTATCTATTCTGAAATGCCTTCTAAACTCATATTATAATCTTACCAAACCTCACTCCTCCGCAAAAAACGCCTCAACATCCTTAATATCTCGTGTTCTGCGCATTGCGGGGACGCTGTTTAAAAACATATGTCCGTAGGATTTTTTTAATAAACGCGGATCACAGAGCAATAACACACCTCGGTCATTTACATCACGAATCAAACGTCCTACTCCCTGCCTTAAAGCGATTACCGCCGTGGGTAATTGATACTCAAAGAAAGGTTTGCGGCCTTGTCTTTCCATCGCTTCCATACGCGCTTTTAACACGGGGTCGCCAGGGGATGAAAACGGTAATTTGTCGATAATAACCGTTGATAAGGCCTCGCCACGCACATCGATGCCTTCCCAGAAACTGGAGGTGCCGAGCAGCACCGCATTCCCTAACTGTTTAAATTCATCTAATAAAATCGCTTTGGGTTTGTCGCCTTGAATTAATAGCGGGTATTTAATTTGTTTATCTAAAATTTTAGCGGCGGCTTGCAAGGCTCTGTGACTGGTAAATAAGAAAAAAGTGCGGCCTTTGCTGGCATTAATGACAGGAATTGCAACTTTTACAATTTCTTCAACAAATTCAGGTGAATTCGGCTGCGGTAGACCTTTGGGGTGATAAAACAAGGATTGATTAGGAAAATCAAAGGGGCTTTCCCAGCTATAACTTTTGGCGTTATTAATACCTAAGTTACGCGAAAAGTGATCAAACTTGTGATCAACACTTAAGGTAGCTGAAGTAAACACCCATGAGGCACTGTGTTGCGCCATAAAGGAACGAAATTCAGCGGCAATATCTAAAGGAGTTAAGCTCAGAGTGAAGGACTTTCTATGCGTTTCATACCAGCGCACCCATTTACCACTCTTGTCATTTAAGAGCGTTTTAAACTGTTCTTCTAGTTCTTCTGCTCGTTTAAAGCAGGCTTCTAGCCCTTTACTACGCACGGAGGAAATCTCTAATTGATCGGCCAAGGCTTCTAAATGCTCTTGTAATCGCGTTAAGCCATCCATGACTTTAGGATTATTTTCGATATCCTTCCAATCACCACGCGTCATATCTACACCAAAAGCAAGCCGCATATCTTTGACTTCATGCTCTAAATTTTCACTGGCGACACGTAAATCTGGCATATCTTTGGCATCTTGAAAATATTCCATTAAGGCATCTTGCGCCAAATCACTGAGCTGCTTTGAGCCTAACGATAAGCCCAAGAAATTTGACGCGGTACTGGCTAGTTGGTGCGCTTCGTCAATAATCACGACTTCAGCATTGGGTAGTAATTCACCAAAACCAATTTCTCTAATCGACCAATCAGCACAAAGTAAATGGTGATTGACGACAATCAAATTTGCATCCTGTGCTTTCTTGCGCGCTTTCATCAAAAAACAGTCTGAATACTCAGGGCATTCTTGCCCTATACAGTTTTCGCGCGTCGAAGTAGCTTGCCCCCAAACAGGGTTAGATTCCATTACATCTGGCATATCTGCAATATCGCCCGTACGCGTACTTTTAGACCATTTCTTAATTTTACCTAGATCAGCCGCCTCTTCACGGCTAATACCTAAATTCGAGTGGATAGCGAGCTCTAATCGATAGGTACACAGGTAGTTAGCACGACCTTTTAATAAAGCGGCAGCAAAAGGCACTGTCAATGCTTGGCGAATTAAAGGCACATCTTTGTTAAATAACTGGTCTTGTAGATTTTTGGTACCTGTGGAAACAATCACTTTTTTACCAGATAAAATGGCCGGCACTAAGTAGGCAAAGGTTTTTCCTGTGCCGGTTCCTGCTTCTACAATGACATGCTCTTTATCGGCAATACTTTGCGCGACTGCTTCCGCCATTTCGGCTTGTGCTGCTCGTGGCGAATAACCCGGGATCACTTTTGCTAATGACCCATCTACAGAAAAAAATTCTTGTACTTTATTTTGACTATCCATTAACTTTTAATAATCCAGTTTGTTGTAAACGCTCAGCTAACTCTTCATTTTCGGTAGAAAAGCGCAATATATCTTTCGTCGTTAAGCGTAAACAAGTTACATACGTTTTTGCCACGACAGTCGCCGATCTATTGCTGTTAGCTCTTAATGCTCGTATACCAATTAATGCACCTTCACCTCTTTCAGCAACTTGCTCATTCTCACCCTCAGCATTAGCAATCAATACTTTTACATGGCCACTTAAAATAATATACAAAGAATCACCGACATCACCTTGATAAATAAGGGTGTCTTCAGGCAAAAAATTGGCATAGTGTGCTTCACCAGCCATTTGTTTTAAAAAATCTGGCGGTAAATTGGCAAACAAAGGCACCTGATTAATCCAAGCATCTCGTTTTGCCAGTGGCAGTGACATTTTAAAAGAAGAAAGTTGCTCTAATGAATTGGTGAGCTTCTTAGTGATTAGCTGCAATACTTTAGCACTAACCATACCTTGCTCATGACTTTTCTTAACCAATTGCAAAGAGTAGCGCAAAGCCACTTTTTGAAATACAAAAGACTCATACTGCCGATAAAATATTGGGTAATTTTTGCTAAAGTAATGCAAACGATTCTGCCGACGCTTTAAGCGTTTTTGATAAATAAGCTCTAAGGGATGCAATAACTCTTCATCTATTTGCTTATCTAATCTTTGATCAATCATTTTATGGATCGCATGCAACCCCTTATGTGCCATTAATACGCCCGCAATATCATGCAAAATTTTATTGGCAAAACGGCGTGTTTGATATTGCACTAACAAATCTTGAGCCCAACTTTTTTCCCTCAATAGATGTATCAGCCTATGTTCAAAATCCAATAGAAGACTAGGCTGCAGCCAACCATCTCCCATAGCCTTCATATAATCAATGCTATGTTGTTGGTCAACCCGCAAAATCTCTTTAAAGGTCACTAAAGTATAATAATTGACTACACCAATTTCATAAAGGTGTTCAATTTCCTCAGTTTCAGCGCGTAAGGCTTGCAAATGCACCTGTTTAAGCAGTTGCTCATCAGTCAAAGCGATCTGCCCAGTATCCAATGTCTGATGCAGTTTATATTCAACAGAGGACTCCATGGCATTATCTAGTAAATGCAAGCTCTCAAAACTATGCAGTACTTTATCTACTGACTGAGTAACTTGCTGCATACTCTGTTTTAATTCCGCCTGCTCCGTTTTGCCTAATTCGTCCATTTTCAGGTAATGCATCAACCAACGAATGGTCGAAGCATTAACGAGCAAAGAGATTAAAACCACACCTAAGGTTAAAGTAACTAATAACTGCTTTTCAGGAACGGTCTCAGGAATCGCCATAACAATGGCAATTGCCAGCCCCCCTTTTAATCCCCCCCACCATATAATGTGCCGCTCAGCCCAACTAATCTGATGCAAAGAAAATATGCGTGTAGTCATAGGAAGCAATAAATAAACACTAACGGCGCGTGCTATAGAGACGGCAATAGTCGTCCACAATATAGGCTGCCAAAAAGTCACTAACTGCATTAAATCAACTGAAATCCCAATCATGACAAATAATAGCGAGTTAAAAATTAAAACAAGAAACCCCCAGGTCGTATGGATGGTATCAATACTGTTTTTTGATAAACGACTTAAACCGGTCAAGTTAAGAGTGATCGCGGCAGACAAGACAGCCATAACGCCGGAAACATGTAGTTCATGTTCAGCAATAATAAAACTCAAATAAGCCAAGACCAAAGACAGAACGACAGGAATACTTTGATTACCATGATACAAACGCACTAACAACTCACTCATGACTAAACCAATACACGTACCGACCAACACGCCACCGAGAAACACTTTAAAGAATTGCCCAATAGCCTGCAGCCCGTCGGCATAAGAAAAACTATCTTGCACCAACATGATCAGCAAAATATTGAATAATACGATGGCGGTCGCATCATTCATCAAAGATTCCCCTTCTACTAATATATTTAAACGCTTAGAAACTCCTAATTCTTTAAATAAAGAGACAACCGCCACTGGGTCAGTAGCTGAAATCAAACTACCGAATAATAATGCTACAACCAATGGCAGGCCTAAAGACCACCCAACACCAACACCTACTAGAACTACCGACACCAACATACCAAAAATCGCTAAGACTAAAACCGGTACTAGATTTTTTAATAAAGCACGCGCATCCAAGGATAAAGCAGCTTCAAATACCAAAGCAGGTAAAAATACGAATAACACCAGATCAGGCGTTAAATGAAATTCCCTAAAGTCCAATAAATCCATGACATCGCTATCAGTGGCAAGAAAATTCACAACCAAGCCTAATAACACCAATAAAACCGTGTAAGGAATCGGTAAATGCCGGCATACACTAGCCGCGATCATGGCCAAAAGTAACAAGCCTGAAGTAATCAGTAAAATGTCAGCTAAAGGCATCAATTAGTCCCACCCATGAATGTCATAAAATTGTCATATCTCATATTTACATTAATAAATAACTATCTCAATAAAGTAGGTTACTACCAATAACTTACACTGCATTCCTACTATTTAATGTTGCTAATTCTAAACCATACCCATAGGTAAAAGTTGACTTTTATGTCAAAATCATTAAATTTAGTAAGTTGGAGTGCTTGAAATGCCCTGTAGCTCGGGGTTAAAAAAACAAACCACTTCAATATAAAGCTTAAAACTAATATTAGTCTTAATATAAACAACAATCACGGATCTATTTAATAGATAGGTTTCTCGGAGGAATTATATGAAGAAGCAACTTAAGAGCTTACTACTAGCGTCATCAGTAGCAGCTTTACTTGCAGCACCAACTATTGCATCTGCGAATAGCGGCGTTGAAAAACTAACTAAAAACCCAGCTAACTGGGCAACTGCTTTAGGTGACTATGCGGGTACACGTTATAGTGAACTAAATCAAATCAATGCTAAGAACGTTAAAAACCTGCAACCTGCATGGTCTTTTTCTACAGGTGTTTTACGTGGCCACGAAGGTGGACCATTAGTTGTTGGCGATGTTATCTACATTCACACGCCATTTCCTAACACTGTTTACGCAATCGACCAAGCAACACAATCTGTAATCTGGGAGTTCACTCCTTCTATGGATGCTGATGTTACGATTCCTGTTATGTGTTGTGATACTGTAAACCGTGGTTTAGCATATGGCGACGGTAAAATCTTTCTACAACAATCTGATACCGTTTTAACTGCACTTGATGCTAAAACAGGTAAACGTATCTGGAGCGTTCAGAACGGTGATCCTAAATTAGGTATGACTAACACTCAAGCACCTTTAGTTGTTAAAGACAAAGTTTTAACAGGTATTGCAGGTGGTGAGTTTGGTGTACGTGGTTTCTTAGCTGCTTATGATATCAAAACAGGTGAGTTAGCATGGAAAGGTTACAGCATGGGGCCGGATGGTGACACGCTAATCAATCCTGGTAAGTCTACAACGTGGGAAGATGGCAAGGTAACTAAACTTGGCAAAAACTCAGGAACTAGCTCTTGGGAAGGCGACCAGTGGAAAATTGGTGGTGGTACAACTTGGGGCTGGTATTCTTATGATTCAGAACTAAACCTAGTGTATTACGGCTCAGGTAACCCTTCTACTTGGAACCCTATACAACGTCCTGGTGACAACAAATGGTCTATGTCTTTATGGGCTCGTGATGCTGACACCGGTGAAGTTAAATGGGTTTACCAAATGACTCCACATGATGAGTGGGATTTTGATGGTATCAACGAAGTTGTCTTAGCTGACCAAAAAATCAATGGCAAAATGCGCAAAACAGCTGTGCATTTCGATCGTAATGGTTTTGGTTACACTTTAGATCGTGTTACTGGTGAATTGTTAGTTGCTGAGAAATTTGATAAATCAGTTAACTGGGCAACTCATATTGATATGAAATCAGGTCGTCCTGTTTTAGATCTTAAATACAGCACAGAAGCTAATGGTGAAGACGTTAACACTGTAGGCACATGTCCTGCGGCATTAGGCGCTAAAAACCAACAGCCTGTATCTTACTCTCCAAAAACTGGCTTATTCTATGTATCAGGTAATCACCTATGTATGGAATACGAACCATTTGAAGTTTCATACACAGCGGGTCAACCGTATGTGGGTGCGACTTTAAGCATGATGCCAGCAGGTGCTGACGTACTAACTGGTAAACCAGATGGTACAACTAACCTAGGTCAGTTCACTGCTTATGACGCAACAACAGGTAAAATTGCTTGGTCTAACAAAGAAACTTTCTCTGTTTGGTCTGGTTCTCTTGCAACGGCTGGTGGTGTAGTATTCTACGGTACACTTGAAGGTTACTTAAAAGCAGTTGATGCTAAAACAGGTAAAGAATTGTATAAATTCAAAACACCTTCTGGCATCAT
>JAUVAA010000062.1 GCA_030591965.1 bacterium | reverse complement strand
CAAGGTTAAAAAATAAGTACATTCAAGTTTGTTCGATAAAGGAGGCTTTATGAATATCATTATTATTGGCTCAGGTATTGCGGGTGTTACATTTGCTGAGAAGTTGCGGCAGTTATCTGATGCAAATATAACCCTACTCACAACCGAAACTCATGGTTATTATTCTCGGCCTATGCTCTCGCGAGGTTTTTCCAACGAAGAGATCGAGACAGCTATTATTATCAAGCCCTTTAATGACTTGCGAGAACAGAATATTAAGGTCATTGAAAATATCACCGTCTCAGCGATTGATCGAGAGAAACACTGTGTTTATACCTCAGATAAGCAAGATAATAAAAAATTTAGCTATGATAAGCTGATTATTGCAACGGGCTCTTCTGCTTTTATTCCACCTTCTTTTTTACCTTATCAAGATCACTTTTTCCTGTTTAATAGTTTGAGTGACTTAATGCAATTGCGTTCTGCTCGTGCAACTATCTTACAAAATAAACAAGTACCTGAATGGGCAATTATTGGTGGCGGCTTAATTGGTTGTGAAATCGCTTCTGATCTTGCTGTTGCGGGAGATAAAGTCAGTATATTTCACGCTATGGATCGGTTAATGGAGCGGCAACTCATAGAAGAAGATTCTGCAACGCTACTTTCTGTGATGCAAGATCAAGAAGTTGATGTCAAATTCAACCAATTGATAGAAAGCATTACGCCTGTACGAGGTGAGGTTTGCATTGAGGTTGCTGGAGACCACTTTAGGTTTAATAAAGTTATTGTTGCTTGTGGGTTTAAACCTAGAATTGAATTGGCTAAAGATGCAGGTCTCGAAACTAATAGGGGCATACTGGTAAATCATTATTTGCAAACTAGTGATGAGCATATCTACGCTCTAGGCGACGTTGCTGAGTTACCGGATAATAAGTTATATGCTTACGTTTTACCGATCCGGAAGCAGGCGCTGTGGTTGGCTGGTTTTTTAAGTGGGCAGGAAGCTCAAGAATGGCAAGTTCCAGAGTTTAATCCGAAAGCTAAAGTACATAGTTTTGTCGCTGCTCATCCGTATACTTTTTAAAGCAGTATTATGATCTGGGCGCTGCAATTTTTCTTAGGCTTGATTGTTGCGAATGCTGGCGAGTGGTTTATGCATCGATATATATTGCATCACTTGGGAAAGCATCCGGATAGTTATTGGGCTTATCATTGGCAGGAGCACCATTATGTGGCGCGGCAATTGGATATGCTAGATCCAGGTTATCAGAAATGGCCTAGGCTCTGGAATACGCAAGCTAAAGAATGGCTGACTTTGTTCGGTATCTTACTTTTGAATGCCCCATTTTTCTGGTGGGCGAATGGCTATGCTTGTGCTATATACCTATCAATTATTATCTATTATATCGCGCACCGCCAAGCGCATTTAAGTCGTCGCTGGGCGAAAACTTATTTGCCTTGGCATTATGAGCATCATTTGTTTGATTCCAATGCGAATTGGTGTGTCACGTTTCCCTTATTTGATTATTTGATGAAAACGCGCAGAAAACCATCGTCAGGATCTAATGTGGACTAGGCTTATTTTTTAGGTTTAACGCCATTTTTTAACTGACTGAGTAATACAAATCCGAGCATCAATAAAAATCCCAAAGCAGTAAACACCAGCATTTTAATAATCGGGAAGCCGACTAAAAATAGAAAGCGCTGTGTGTTGTTGGCGCTGGGTTCTAATTCATCAGAATGTAGTGAAACTTCAAGTGCGTAGAGGCCTGCTTTTGGAAAGTCATATTGAATGGCCGCTGCACCTGACACTTGAGCTAAGGTTTGATTAAAGGCGTTAGCATAATTAAAGATCAGGTCTGCATAAGAGTCAGGCGCTAAAAACTTTAAATTCATTTTTTTATTGAGTTGCGCAACAACAGCTTCTTCAAAAGTAAAAATAACGGTGCCGGTCGCGGGAAGTATGTGGCAAAAGTGTTTGCCGCCACCTATTTTGTCTTCTGCTTGAAATCCGCCTAAACGTAATGTAAAACCACCGATGTCGACAAAGCAATTATCACCATGGTCAACGCCAGCATGAGCAAATAGTGTCGGGGAAACAGCTAAGTTTAAGCTGAAAACTGTAAGAAGTAGGAAGAAAAAACGTGCGCGCATTGAATGTGTTTGATAGTAGCAAAAATGATTATTTTAGCGTCTTTCAGATTTCGTTGAGTGGTTTTTTAAAAAATCACAGGCTCATGGTAGAATACGGAGCTAATTAAATGACTAAAGCCCTTTGCATGAATCCCTATGTACCGCAATTACACCCTTATCCTTTTGAGAAGTTAGCACAATTAAAAAGCGGGATTATGCCGTCTGCTGATAAAGCACATATTGCTTTATCTATTGGTGAGCCAAAACACGAGACGCCAGCGTTTATTAAGACTGCGATATTAGATAATATCGATACTTTAGGTAACTATCCGACGACTAAGGGCCTGCCTGAATTAAGAGCAACGGTTAAGCAGTGGATTGCCCAGCGCTTTGATATTACTAATGAAGCTTTGGATGCCGAAACTCAAATTTTACCGGTAAATGGTACGCGTGAAGCTTTATTCGCTTTTGCGCAATGTATTGTCGATGGTAGTGCAGACGCATTGGTTTTAATGCCTAATCCGTTTTATCAGATTTATGAAGGCGCGGCTTTATTGGCAGGTGCTGAGCCGTATTATTTGAATACGCTAGAAGAAAATCAGTATTTACCGGATTTTGATAAAGTGCCGGAAGATGCATGGCAGCGTTGTCAGTTATTATATATTTGCTCACCGGGTAATCCGACGGGAGCAGTGATTGATCAGGCAACCCATGAAAAGCTGATTAATCTAGCCCTAAAATATGATTTCGTGATTGCTTCTGATGAGTGTTATAGCGAAATTTACGACGACGAAGCGAATCCACCGCAAGGTTTATTACAGTCCGCTTATGCGATGGGTAATACCAGCTTTAAAAATTGTGTGATTTTCCATAGTTTATCTAAGCGTTCCAATGCACCAGGCTTGCGTTCGGGCTTTGTTGCCGGAGATGCAGAAATATTAGGCCAATTTTTAAAATATCGAACTTATCATGGCTGTGCGATGCCTGTGCCCACTCAACATGCCAGTATTGCCGGTTGGCAAGATGAGCAGCATGTACTAGAAAATAGGCAGTTTTACCGTGAAAAATTCGCGGCAGTCACGGAAATATTAGCTGAGGTATGTATGGTTAAACAGCCGCCTGCAAGCTTTTATTTATGGATGAAAACTAGCATTGACGATGCTGAGTTTGCCCAACAATTATTTGCTCAAGAAAATGTCACTGTTTTGCCTGGTAGTTATTTATCGCGTGAAGTGGATGGTATTAATCCTGGTAAAAATCATGTACGCATGGCTTTAGTTGCCTCTGTTGATGAGTGTATCGAAGCTGCGCAACGTATTAAAAATTTTATTAACTCTTTAAACGAAAAGACACTATGAACGAACTAGAAAAAATTATTAACGAAGCTTTTGAAAATCGTGCTGAAATTTCACCGACTACGGTTTCTGATGAAGTACGTAATGCCGTTAAAGAATCAATTAACTTATTAGATTCTGGAAAAGCGCGTGTTGCCGATAAAGCAAGTGGCGAGTGGGTGGTTAATCAGTGGTTGAAAAAAGCGGTTTTATTATCATTTAGAATTAATGAAAACCGCGTAATGGACGGAGGTGCTTCTCGCTATTACGATAAAGTAGAAACTAAATTTGCTTCTTATACACCAGAAGATTTTGCTGAGGCAGGTGTACGTGTTGTGCCTAATGCGGTTGCACGTCATGGGTCTTATGTTGCTCCGGGCGCAATCTTAATGCCATCTTATGTCAATATCGGTGCTTATGTTGGTGAAGGCACGATGGTTGATACTTGGGTAACAGTGGGTTCTTGCGCGCAAATTGGTAAAAACGTGCATTTATCAGGTGGTGTAGGTATTGGTGGGGTATTAGAGCCATTACAAGCAGGCCCTACTATTATTGAAGATAACTGTTTCATTGGTGCGCGTTCTGAAGTCGTAGAAGGTGTCGTGGTTGAAGAGGGCTCCGTTATTTCTATGGGTGTTTATATTGGTCAAAGTACTAAAATCTTTAACCGTATGACCGGTGAAATCACTTACGGTCGTATTCCAGCAGGCTCTGTGGTTGTTTCTGGTAACTTGCCATCAAAAGACGGAACACATAGCTTGTATTGCGCGGTTATTATCAAACATGCGGATGAAAAAACACGTAGCAAAACAGGTATTAACGAATTATTACGTGATTAAGTTTTAAATGCGTAGGTTGGGTTAGGTTTTTTTTGCGGAGCAATAAAAACGTAACTCAACATATGTGTGAGTTGTGTTGGGTTACGTTATCTACGCTTCGCTTGATAAGCTAACCCAACCTACGGTTTATTAATGTCGAACTGGCTTATCGTTAGTTCGGCTTTTTTTATTTTTAGGAAACCCCTTATGTCAGACTCACTATCCAGCAACGCCATTATTTACGCCATTCTTTCTATTGATGCTGAGATTGCATTGCAAAAAGACTACCTAGAATCTTCTGATGTTTTGCCCGAAGAGCGTGAAAACGAAGAAGGGATTTTAGATGATTTAGAGCAAGCGTTTATGGAGTTTATTGAGTTCTATAAATCTTGCCGTAAACAAGATAAAGAATTACCGGCATTGGATGAGTTGTTGACGCATCCTTTGTAAAAACTAGATTTCGTATTTGTGGGTGGGGCTTTTAGCCGCGATTCATACAAGTCGCGGCTAAAAGCCCCTCCCATGACAGATGTGTTTAATTGACCTATTTGATTTAATATTCTGATGACTGAAAAGAGCTCCTGTATTTTATATGGTATAAAAAATTGCGATAGCGTGAAAAAAGCGCGTCAGTGGTTGGATAAGCATGACGTTGAATATCAATTTCATGATTTCCGTGTTGATGGTTTAACGCCCGAGCAACTACAGATATTTATTGAGCGCGCAGGCTGGGAAAGTGTACTCAATAAACGTAGCACTAGTTGGCGACAAGTGGATGAGGCGCAAAAAATAGATTTAAACACTGAAAAAGCAGCAGTATTGATGTTAGCGAATCTTACTTTAATTAAACGTCCGGTTTTAGTGGCTGGAGAGCAACTGTTTATTGGTTTTAACGCAGAGAATTATCAAACTTTATTATGAGCGAAACTTTAGATTTACTGAAAGACCTTATTAGTCGCGCTTCGGTTACGCCTGAAGATGCAGGTTGCCAAGATTTATTAACTCAGCGTTTAGAGATAATAGGCTTTAAGGCTGAGCAACTGGATTTTAATGACACTAAAAATCTGTGGCTAAAGCGTGGTGAAGCAAAACCTTTATTTGTTTTTTTAGGGCATACTGATGTCGTACCTACAGGACCACTAGAGCGCTGGGATTCACCGCCATTTGAACCGACTATTCGTGATGGCCGTTTATATGGTCGTGGCGCAGCCGATATGAAAGGTGGTATTGCTTGTTTTGTAACGGCACTAGAGCGATTTATAGCCGAATATCCAGAGCATAATGGCACCATAGCCATGATGATCACGAGTGATGAAGAGGGACCTGCGACCAATGGTGTAGTTAAAGTTGTCGAAGTTTTAGAGCAGCGTAATGAGAAAATCGACTGGTGCTTAGTCGGCGAGCCTTCTAGTGATAAGAAAATCGCTGATGTCATTCGTGTCGGTAGGCGCGGTTCATTGTGTGCCAAGCTGCAAGTTAAAGGTATACAAGGGCATGTTGCCTACCCTGAAATCGCAAGCAATCCGATTCACAGTTTCGCGCCTGCACTAAAAGCATTAACGGATGAAGTATGGGATCAGGGAAATGCTTTTTTTCCGCCGACTAGCTTGCAAGTCTCTAATATCAATAGTGGTACTGGCGCGGAAAATATTATTCCTGGTGAGCTGGAGCTGCAATTTAATTTACGTTTTTGTACTGAATTAGACGAAGCAACCATTAAGCAGCGAGTGCATGCTATCTTTGATCAATTTGATTTTGATTATGATATTAGCTGGCGTTTGTCTGGAAACCCCTTCTTAACAGAAGGTGGTGCGTTAATCGAAGCCACACATGCTGCTGTCAAAAAAGTAACGGGGTATGACACGCTGGATGGTACCGGCGGTGGTACGTCTGATGGCCGTTTTATTGCGCCGACAGGTGCTGAGGTGATCGAATTGGGGCCACTGAATGAAAGTATTCATAAGCTTAATGAAAATGTTGGGCTTGAAGACCTGGAAATCTTAACTAAGATTTATGAGCAAATCTTAATCGAATTATTAGTCACAAAGGATTAATCCCATGCGTTGTCACGAACTTGATTACGAAATTATTGGCCACGATATACAAATGGTCGAGGTGGAACTGGACCCTAATGAAACAGTGATTGCCGAAGCGGGCGCGATGACCTACTTAGAGCAAGATATTACTTTTGAAGCCAAAATGGGTGATGGCTCAGCTCAAGGTTTAATGGGGTCTTTGTTGGGCATGGGCAAGCGCATGCTAACGGGTGAATCAGTATTTCTAACTCATTTTAGTAATGAAGGTAGCCAAAAGCGTAAAGTGGCTTTTTCAGCGCCGTATCCAGGTTCCATTATTCCTTTAAATTTAGCTGAGCTGGGTGAAGAGGTTATCTGTCAAAAGGATGCTTTTCTTGCCGCTGCTTTAGGGACGCAAGTGGATATTGCCTTTCAGAAACGCTTAGGTAGCGGTTTTTTCGGGGGCGAAGGCTTTATTTTGCAGCGCTTACGTGGCGATGGTATGGCTTTTGTCCATGCTGGAGGTACGGTGATACGCAAACAATTAAATAATGAAACTCTGCGCTTAGATACTGGGTGTTTAGTCGGTTTCAGTGGTGATATTGACTATGATATACAGTTAAGTGGCGGATTAAAAAGCATGTTCTTCGGTGGCGAAGGCATGGTTTTAGCGACTTTAAAAGGAACGGGTTCTGTATGGATACAAAGTATGCCTTTTTCACGTTTGGCAGAGCGTGTATTAAGTCATTCTAGTTTTTCTACGCAGGGCGAACAGTAATTTTTAACATCTTATAACCTCCTATGAATAACAAACAACTCACGTTTTTCTGTAGTGCTTTGCTAGTCTCTACAGCATCTTTTGCGCAACCTATACAATTGACTAATGGAAATACTTTAGAAGTTGAATTAGTTTATCAAACAGATAAGACACTTACCTTTTTTGACTCTATATTGGGTGAGCAAACTGTTGATAAAGCAAATATCAGCAATTTACAAACTATAAATCTTGAAAGCTTAAAAAAGCTAACTGAAGCAGAGCTTAATGATCATAAAAAAGTAAAATTGGCTGAAGAAAAAGTTATATATGCTAAAGATAAAGCTAGCGTTGCTGAATCAGAACTTTTAGCGGCTAAAGAATCGGTGGATAAGGCGGCAGCGACTAATCGTGCTGATGCAGAAGAGAAACTTATTTTAGCAGGAAAGAATTTCACAACGGCTACAGAAGAAATTAAGGCCGCTGAAAATGAACTTAAAGTAACTAAAGATGTCATCGTGGCTGAAGCACAGCTCTTAGATGCTCAATCTAAAGTTGAGCTTGCTAAAGCAGAGGTTGCGCAAGTAGGGGAAAAAAGCATGGCTGAAGAGTTAGGGCTTTTTGACGCTGACGCCACAGTTGAAGTTGCTGAGGAAAACGTTAATATTGCTGAGCAACAAGTCGTAGTGGCTGAAGATAACCTTAAGCTTGCAAACGGCGAAAAGCCCAATATTGGATTTATGGGGACAGGATGGTTTAGGGGTTGGGATAGTAGTTTTGATTTAGGGATGAACGGTTCGTCGGGACCCTCTGAAAATTTCAATTTCCGAGCAGGCTTTGCTGCGGGATATGAAGATGATAAAGATAAGTGGGACTTTAAAAGTTATTACTTAACTAATTCACAAGATAGTGAGTCAACAACAAATAAAGCCAATGCCAGCTTACTTAAAGACTGGTTTTTTAAAGATACGAATTGGTTTGCTTCTGCCGCTGTGATCTATGATTGGGATGAAAATAAAGACTGGAGGCATCGTGTTCAGTTAAGTGTCGGTCCGGGATACCAGTTTATTAAAAATGATGATTGGACATTATCCGGAAGAATGGGTGGAACAGGTGTTTTTGAATTTGGTGGTAATGAAGAAGTCGCTGGTACAGATCCTGTCATTTATACAGACAGAGATAGTACTCAAAATTTTGAAGTAATGGCTGGCGCTGATTTACTTTGGAATATATCAGATGGGCAAGTATTTACTCTTTCCAATTATATTTACTCACGAGTAACAGATGATGGCAAGATCAGAAACGTAACGAATATAGCGTGGCAGCATGATTTAGACTTTTTTAAAGGTTTAGCGATTAAATTCAATATACACAATGAATATGATATGACACAGGTCATAGAGAAAAATAAAAATGATCTTCAATATGGTGTCGCATTGGGTCTTGGCTTTTAACGTCCCATTTTTGCCAATATTTAGATGCTTTGCTTGTGTGGGGTGGTAGAGGCAATGCTGTTGACTTAAGCCCTCTCTTGCTGGAGAGGATTGGGTGGGGAGAATAAAAATCATGCATTTACAATCACCTCATCCCAGCCTTTGGAGAAGGAGCTTATTCTTAAGTTAACAGCATTGGGTGGTAGGGCGGACTTTAGTCCGCCATTGCTAAAAAAGTGGGCGTTGCTATATCATTCGTGTTTCGAATTCCCCGTATTCCGCAAACTCCATAACGGGCTACAGGATATTTTTTATAGGCTGAATGTTATACCAACCCTAATAGATTTATACTTAAACTCATATAATTAAGATAAATCGTCATTCCTATATGCTACCCAGTTAAACGTGAGCACAAGCTTTAGCAGGAATCTATAATGTGTGCATGGATTCCCGATTAAAGATTTCGGGAATGACGGCTGATTATTTATTGGGATTGGTATTAGACGTAATCAGGTGATTTTTTACATAGTTCAAACAATAACTTCTATTAATTTTTATGATCAACAACAAAAATACGCTTTTTTTAAGTGTTTTGTTAGCCTCTTCGGCGATTTCTGCCCAGCCCCTACAATTTAGTAATGGCGATATTTTAGAGGTTGAATTAGTTTATCAAACAGATAAAATGCTTACTTTTTCTCACGCAGTGCTGGGTGAGCAAACAATTGATAAAGCTAAAATCAGTAATTTACAAGATATGAATCTTGTTGATTTAGTTAAGCTGACTGGAACACAGGTTGATAATGTACAAAAAGTAAAAACCGCTGAAGCAAAAATTTCAGATGCTGAAGGCAGGGTAGATACAGCTAAAGAAGAGCTTATAGCGGCTAAAGTTTTTTTTGATAAGGCTAAGCGGGCTGATTCAAAAGAAAAGCTTAATCGTTCTGATGCAGAGGAAAAACTTGTACTGGCAGGAAAAAAATTCACAACGGCTAAAGAAGAGGTGAAAGTCGCTGAAAATGAACTTAAAGTAACTAAAGATGTTATTGATGCTGAAACACAGCTCTCTGAGGCTCAAGCTAAGGTAGATCTAGCTAAAGCGGAAGTTATGGAGGTTGGAGAGAAAAGTATTGCTGAAGAGTTAGGGGTAGTGACTGCTGATGTAAAAGTTGACATTGCAGAGGATAATCTTAATGCTGCTGTGCAGCAAGCTCAGGAGGCTGAAAACAATCTTAAGCTGGCCAAAGGCGAAAAGGTCAATAATGGTTTTATGGGTACCGGATGGTTTAAAGACTGGGATAGTAGTCTTTCTATCGGACTGAGTGGATCTTCAGGCTCATCTGTTAATAGTACTTTTCGTACTGCATTTAACACCCGTTATGAAGATAAAAAAGGTCGTTGGGACTATAAATCATTTTATTTCTTTGATTCGGAAGATACTATTACTGGTGAAAACCAAATTAATGCTACCTTGGTAAAAGATTGGTTTTTTGAAGAGTCCAAGTGGTTTGCATTTACTACGGGTGTATATGACTGGGATCAATTTAAAGACTGGAACCATCGATTCCAGTTTGGTGGAGGGCCGGGTTATCAGTTTATTAAAACAGATGAGTGGGAATTTGCGGGGCGAGCGGGTGCTACGCTTATTACTGAGTTTGGTAAAACCCAATATGATTCTAATAATACCCCTACCCATGAAGAAAATGTTATTGGTTTAGAGGGCTTGATCGGCGCTGATGCCACCTGGCATATATCGTCTAAGCAGCATTTTAGTATTTCAAACTACTTTTACCCTAGTTTTACAGATGGCGGTGCATTTAGAAACTTGACCAACATATCCTGGGTACATTCGTTAGATTGGTTTGAAGGTCTGGCTCTAAAATTTGGAATACGTAATGAGTATGACACCTCTGAAACAATTCCTAATGAATTTAACTACAATTTTTCAATACTTTGGGGCTTCTAATAAGTAATAAAATATATGCATTTAACCGTATATTTTTTAAGCTGGAGTAAAAAGTTTCTGCTTCTTGTTGTAGGAGATTTGTCTGGATAATTATGAACAAGTACATAATAGGTGGTATCAATGAAAAATAGTAAAAAAAGCACTGGGATAAATATTTTTATACTTAGTTTATCTGTTTTAAGCATAAGTGCATGCTCTCTTTTTGCGCCTGCACCAGAACTAAGTGATGCTGAATCCTGTGTGAAGTTAAACGCGATTATTGCCGGTCATAGTCACGATTTTCAGCAGTTTAAAAAATCCCGAGTAAGCTCGACAGGCGTTGTTAATATGCAAATATGGAAAGCTGAGAAAGTTTTTCCTAGAGCAAACAACTGTCAAGTTTGGGAATGGAGTACTGGATTAACCAACTATATGTGCACTTGGCAAGAAAAAGGCGGTGCAGTCGAGGCGAAAGCTAGCCATGATCATGGTGTTGAAGTCGTGCGTCAGTGTTTAAATGAGCAGTGGGAAAGTGATACCCAGATGACAAAAAGTGGTGGTGTGCGAACTCATTTCACTCAAGTGAATGGCAAGACGATTATTGCAATTAACGCATTTAAAGAGTCGCGTACTATTTTAGAAAATTGGAAGACGACTTTATATGTGGGTGATAAAAGTAATTTAAAAGCAGAAGTTCAATAATTTTTTGGATTGCAAGGAAGCCTAGACAATAACATGGGTGACAAGGGTTTTGTGGGAACGGCTTTAGCCGCGTAGCGTGGCTAAAGCTACTCCCACAGAATGCGAGATTTGCATGTTATTTAGCACTCACTCCTTAAAGTCCAGCGATTTATTCCTTGAAGATGTAATTCATAACGCTCCAGCGAGGTTTACTTGCCTTGGCGGTTTCCCCTTGAATCCAATGTGCAAATAATGCATCAATCGTACCATCCGTTTGCTTGATTTTAATCCAAGTGCTGAGGAAGTGTTCTAGTATCAAATCCTCATCGCTAACGGCAATCACTAGAGGCGCCCCTTGCCGGCCTGAAAAAGGGTGGACTACAACATAATCTGGGTAGAGTAGTGTCCAAGCCGAACCTCCTTCTGCAGTCGTTAGAATAATCTGATCTTGGTATTCTTTGTCATTAAAAAATTCTGCTTCGGAATCTAACTCAGTGACTTTAAGGTTGGGGAATAGCAGGTGAGCCCGAGTTGAAAAATTACTTTCTTTACGCACAAAAGCCTGTGTATTTTTGAGCTTAAGAATAGACTCACTATCGCTGAATTGATTGCGCTTATGGTCAGGTACGACTAAGGCTAAATGCACATCAAGATAGCTAGTGCTGTATAACATGCGCGAAGCTGCGAGCAAGCTGAGATTGGGCGTAATACCAGAAACAGCAATATCGAAATGATCGTCGTCTAATTGTTGCAATAAATATTCATTTTCATAGGGAATAAATTGAATTGTGACCTGCAAGTCCTTGGCAAGATGTAGCATCAACTCTATGTCAAAGCCGACCATTTGGCCCTGTGTATTATAAAAAGAGAAGGGTAAACTGTCTTCATTGATGCCGATGCGAATAATGCCTGTTTGGCGTATCCTATCTATTAAATGTTGGCCTGGTTTAAGTGCTATTAGGTTAGGCTGAGAAATACTGGAAACGGTGTAGGGAACGTGATCATTTAATAGTTGCATGTGCAATATTTGAGGGTTCTGATTCTCGCTGAAAGCTGGTTGCTCAAGAACTGTGCGTATTGCTAAGCCGACACAAGAAAAGAGTAATAAACTGATCAGCCCGTTACGCATCAGTAAGCGCCACTTGATTTTAAAGGCGCCGGTCATCAAAGCGGTGGTCAGGATGGTAAAGGTCATTAAGTGCATCGCACCTGCAACGTCTGCAACGCGACCGCAAATTACCCCAACGGTCATAAACAGGTTAAAAACATCCTCGGGTATATGGTAAAGATTGAGTAAAAAAGGTAATGCGGTAATTAGTTTACCGAAGCTTAAAAATAGCCCAATAGTGAGCATTACTGGGTAATCAAGAAATGCCAATGGTTGGTCATAAAACCAAGCCGCAAAAACAATAAATACGAGACTCAGTAGTTTGCCCATATCAGGAAACGGGTAGGCTAGCGGTAGTACTAGGTCAGGTATGCGAGCTTGTTCATGTTCGGTTGTCACATGAGAGTGAAATAAACGGCTTATCACCTTAATAAGCAAGGGAATAACTACAAACACACTGCCCACTATAAAGACTGTTAACAACACGTTTCTCGATTCGCGGGCAATTTGCCGATAGCTGAACGGCGTACAGCTGGCAATCAGTAAGGGCATAACGACGAGAGTCACTAATAATACTGAGCCAATGAGCATTAGCACATACGCTTGAACACGCCCGAATTCATCTAGGCTGAGTGTGCCGGCCGCACTGGCTGCAATGCCAAAGACGCCGATAGGGGTTAGTATCACGACAAAGCTGTTGACCCGTAATAGTATTTTCGCAATATGACTGAAATTATTTAATAAGGATTTATGATCTTTATAACCAATGCAAGCGGTACCAAAAAGCATGCTGAATAAAACCACGGCAGGTACTGCATTTTGAGCTAGTGATTGAAAAGGGTTGGCAGGAATAAACAGCTGTAAAAAATCAATTTTTGGAGCACTTGTCACTAACAAGGAGCTGAAAAAAGCACCTTGTTCAATATTGGGTAAGGTGAATGACATAGCCCAGACGCTGAGCCCTCCTATTAGCCATAGTGCTAATAGCACCAGTAATCCTTGTCGGGTAAGTAAGCTAGCCTCAAAATAACTGAGCCGCCCTATATTGGCGATTAAAGAGAAGATAATATAAGGCAGTACGGTCATTTGTAGCAGGCCGATATAAATATCGCCTAGAAGCTGTAGCTGGCCAGTAGACTCGCCAAATAGCAAGCCTATGACAATGCCTAAAAATAGACTGCCAATAATGTAAAATGTAAAGTGAAGGTTGTTGTTATGGCTTTCTATTTTTAGAAGTTTATCAATCATAGGGAGCTAATGTAGCTGTTTGTGAGGACTGTATTTTAAGTTTTTAATTTAATTATCAAGCCCAATCACTTCAACGATAATATTATCATCGGGCGCAGTAGTTAAGAAATCTTGAAAAATCTCCCGAATATCATAATCGATAAATTGCGCTTTTCTAGCATCAATAGTCACGGTGCTATTCTCTGTGATTTGGAATAGCATTCTTCTTAATAATGCTTTATTAAGAAATGAGACATCTTTATGCAGAATTAAAGTAAAGTGATTATCTGCTTCTTCTAATGAAATAGACGCATGGTAATGCGCGCGAATCACAAAATAGAGCCCCACAGCAATACCAATAATAATACCTTGTAATAAGTCGGTAATTAAAATAGCAATAATTGTGACGATAAAGGGTAGAAACTGTCCCCAACCTTGCTTATAAAGATCGATAAAGAGTTTTGGTTTTGCGAGTTTATAGCCGGTTTGTAATAAAATGGCGGCCAAGCAAGCAAGCGGGATTAGGTTAAGAAGTGTCGTTAGGTACATAACACTTAAAACTAATAACAGGCCGTGAATAAAGCTGGCAATACGCGTTTGACCGCCAGCATTAATATTGGCAGAACTACGTACGATAACGGAAGTTATTGGTAAGCCGCCAACCATGCCGCTGATAATATTGCCTACCCCTTGTGCTTTTAGTTCGCGGTTAGTCGGAGCAGTCCGTTTCAACGGGTCAATTTTATCGACCGCTTCCAAGCTTAATAAAGTTTCGAGGCTGGCAATAATCGCTAGAGTGGCGGCAATTACATAAACCTGAGGGTTCATTAAATAAGTAAAATCGGGTAGCTCAAATAAATGCATAAACTGATCTAAATCCGCCGTCACAGGTAGTTTTACTAGGTGCTTACCTCGAACGGCCCACTCTGGAAAAAATTCTAGAGCTAGTAGGTCATAAGCTACTCCCCAAATAACAGCAATTAATGCGCCTGGAAATAGTCTCACCAAAGTAAAACGTTTCATCCAAGGTATTTCCCAGAGGATCATGATTAGCAACGCAACAGCCGCAATAATTGTCGCACCTTGAGATATGCTACTAAAGGCGTCAATAAGTTCGTGAAAACTACTGGAAGCTGTTTCCTGCATATAGCTTTCATCACCCTCAAAACTCACATCATAGCCAACTGCATGAGGAATTTGTTTAATAATTAAAATAATACCAATAGCCGCTAGCATGCCTTTAATCACTGATGAGGGGAAAAATGCACCAATAATACCGGCACGCAGGTAGCCCATGATAATTTGTAAAATACCCGCTAAGACCACGGCCACTAAAAAACCGGAATAGCTGCCTAACTGTTCAATAGCATTAAAGACAATGACGGTTAATCCAGCAGCGGGCCCAGACACACTAAGCTGCGAACCACTTGCCCATGAGATCACAAGACCGCCAATCATACCAGCGATTAACCCCGCAAACAGTGGTGCGCCAGAGGCCATAGCAATGCCTAAACACAGGGGTAATGCTACTAGAAAGACAACAATTCCTGCGGGAATATCTTGCTTAATATGTTGTGTATAGAACTTAATATGTTTATGTATCATGAAGATTTCTCTGAATTAAAGCTAGTGGTGCTACAAATATTAAGATTCATCAGCGATATACTGATAAATAGGGTGAATTTCATCTCCTGGATTAATAGTAATCAATGTATTTATCAGGCCGTCTGACAAATCATAGACCCAGCCATGTAAAGTCGGGCTATTGTGCTTAGTCCATGATTCTTGAATAATCGAGATGTGTGATAACGCATGTACTTGCTCGACAATGTTGAGCTCGACTAATTTATTAACCCGCAAGTCTTCTGTTGGCATTGCATCGATTTTTTCTTGATATAAGCGGTAAACATTTTTAATATGCATCAACCATTTATTGGTAATGAGTAAGCCTGAATTTTGCTTACTCAAAGCTGCACGCACGCCGCCGCAATTATAATGACCACAGACCACTATATGTTTAACCTTTAAGACATTAACGGCATACTGAATAACGCTTAGGCAGTTGAAGTCGGTAGCAATGACTTGATTGGCAATATTGCGATGAATAAACATTTCACCAGGTTTTGCACCGACTACAATTTCTGCAGGAACACGGCTATCAGAGCAACCTATCCAGAGCAATTCAGGCTGCTGTGATTCTGCCATTAGTGCGAAGTAAGTAGGGTCTTCGGTTTTTAATTTGCTTGCCCAGTTCTTATT
>JAUVAA010000213.1 GCA_030591965.1 bacterium | reverse complement strand
GTAAAACAAATGGGACAATTAGATGTCGTTTGGGTATTAGAAAACAATACCGCTGTGAGACGCTTTGTTCGTATAGGTCAAAATAGTGGAGATACCATTTTAATTATTTCTGGCTTATCCGCAGGTGAGAAATTAATCTCACCAGAACAGTTAGATAACAAATAATATGCCGACTAAGTACCTAGGTGCTTAATAGTCTACAGCGTATTTTTGGAAGTGAGGCTTCAGCCTCGTCTGGATCGGGCGAGGCTGAAGCCTCACTTCCCCGTTTTATATTGTCCAACTCATTGCCATTAAAAGTGGTAATTTAGTTTATAGCCATGATAAAAAAATTCATTATGCATAATTTATATAAACAGCCATTTTTCATTGCATTGCTATGCATTTATTCGCTCAACTTATCTGCTACTCAAAACCCAAGTTATAACTTACAGCAAGCCATTGATTACTCAATATCTAACAACCCTAATCTGCAAATTATGCAGGAAAAAATTATTCAGGCTGAAACACAATTAGGCATTGCGCTATCAAGCTTTTATCCGCAGATAAAAACCAGTTTATCCTACGAACATAGTGACAATCCTTCCCGTGCATTCGGAATGATTATCTCCCAGCGTCGATTAAACTTTTCGCCCTCAACTGATTTTAATAATCCGGGGGGTACTGATAATTACCGACCTGAAATTAGTGCTAGATATTCTTTATTTAGAGGAGGGCAAGATTATTTTCAAACTAAAGTGGCGCAATTAGGGATTGAAGTAGCCACCTTACAAAAGACCGCACTGCGAAACCAACTGGTGCGATCTGTCAGCTCTACCTTTTATGCCTATTTAGCCTCATTAGAAGCAGATAAAGTGGCCATACGCTCTATCAATGCGGTTGAAAATGAATTAAAACAAAGTCAAATTCGCTACGAAGCTGGCTCTACTTTAAGATCTGATGTGTTATCGCTAAAAGTACAATTGGCCGAGGCGCAAGATAAAAAAATCCAGACGGCTAATGCAATTGAAATGACTAAAGCCAGCTTAAAACAGCTTTTAGGCATTACAGCACAACAACCTTTTGAAATTGATTCTTCAAATCATTGGCAGTTGCCGACAATAGAGCATTCATTCGAACAGTTACTCTCACTTGCTAGCCAGCAACGCCCGGAAACCAAAGCCGCTAACAAGAGCGTAGAAATGGCTCAACAACAATTAAATGTCGCTCTCGGTGCTTACTTACCTAAAGCAGATGCCTATGTTACTTATGGTTCAGACAGTAAAAACCTTGAGTTCAGTAGCAACAGAGACAATGTAACCGCTGGCGTTATGGTCGAAATGGATATCTTTTCCGGTTTCCGTGATAAACAAAAGGTTAAAAAAGCCAGACACCAATTAGCCATTGCGGAGCATTCAGCAAAAGCGACACAATTAAATATCGAAAATGCGGTTAAGTCTGCGCATTTAAAAGTTTTAGAAGCCTTGGCTAGAGTTAAAGTCACGACCACCTCCGTGACTGCAGCGGAAGAAGCATTACGCTTAGTCAATGAACAACGTAAAGCAGGAACTGTGACTGTTACACGTTATATTGAGGCCGAAGTGGCTCGTGACAAATCTCACGCCAGAAATATTGCTGCTCGATTTGATGCGTTGCGTGCAGAGGCAGAGCTGAGCCAGGCGGTTGGTAACTAAAATACTAAACAACCATCAGCTTAAAACGGATGGGGTTATATTTAATAGACTGAAAACCTGATACACATTTCGTCTGTTCTCTCATTAAATATCTGACACACTGCTTCTCGACCCGAAAAAATAGCACGACGAGTCCTTATTCTTGAGCCGCCATATTTTCAATAAAAACTGCATTACACCTCAAGCCAGCATGAATTATTTTATCTGGGTTAGGCAAGTTCACACGCACCCCAAACGTACCACTTGAAGCATCAATAACTTGATCGACCACACTCACTGTTCCTTGATAACTAGCTATTTCAGGTATATCAACGTTAATACTTGCTTGCTGCCCTATTTTTATATTCCCCATCATACTTTCTGGCACAATAACTTCAACATAAAGCGGATCAATTTGAGCAATTTTCATCACGGATTGTTCCTCTACAAATTCACCCGGTGATTTCATTACTTCAATAACTACGCCATTGATCATGCTATACATTGAGCGTAATTTTAACACCTCCTGTGTTCGCAACAATTCAAGGGATGCTAAATGCTTAAGTTTTCTGGCTTTTTCTAATTCAATATCAGCAACAACGCTTGAGGTTCGAGCATCATCATATTCGCGCTGTGACGCTAATTTTTTATGATAAAGTTCTTTTACCTGCTTTAAAGTGTTATATCTAAATTCTCTCTCTGCTTTTCTGGACTTAATATCCACTGTCATATTTGCCCGGTTTCTAGCTAACTTTACACTTGCTTTTTCCACGCCCGACATCAGTTTAGCAACTAACTGACCTTTCTTAACAAAATCACCACGCGCCACATAAACTTCTTCCAATACGCCTCGCACCTGACTACTTAATTCAATTGTCATGGATGGTTCTACCACACAATCTAAAGCCAACTCTTCCTTTGCTAATAAAGCCGAGGAAGATATCAACAACATCACTGCTATATTTTTTCTTATAATACAAATAACCATTTAAATTCTCTATTCAGATTTCCCAGAAAAAGCCAGTACATTTTGTAGATTTTCATCCATTTTTAATAAGCTTGCTCGAACGGATGCATGATGTTTTTCTGCCCGTGTTTGAGCCAGATAAAACACCAACTCTGCAATCCGTTGATCGCCACTGGCACACATTTTTTGGGCAAAAGACGATATTACAGGGGGGGCGTATTTAGTCACCATTTCATCTTCAAACGATAAAAACATTTCATAACTACCTTGATTGCCTTGTCGACCACAACGACCAAATAATTGCCTATCTATTCGGCGGGATTCATGACACTCGCTAACAATCACATGTAGACCACCGATCTCATTAACACCTGGCGCTAAAATAATATCAGTTCCTCTACCTGCCATATTTGTAGCCACTGTTATACATCCTTTCCTACCTGCAGCACTGATGATTTTAGCTTCATCGGCATCCTGACGGGCATTTAATAGCTGATGGGGCAATTGTTTCTTTACTAATAACGCTGCTATGATTTCCGATGCTTCAACGGAACGACTTCCCACCAAAACGGGTCGCCCCTGTTGATGAATTTCTGCAATACGGCTTACAATTGCAGTCCATTTTTGCTCAGCAGTGACAAAAAACTGTGTGGGTAATTTTTTTCTTTGGCCAGGTTGGTTGGTTGGTACTTTTATCACAGGTTGTTGATATACAGAAAACAACTCACTCGCGACTTCCTTAGCCGTTCCCGTCATACCCGCAAGATGTAAATACCGTTGAAAAAAAGCTTGATAACTAATTCGGCACAAAGTTTCTCTTTGACCTGTCATTTCACAGGCTTCTTTGGTTTCAATTAACTGATGTAAACCTTGCTCCCATGAGCGGTCAGGCATCACTCGTCCGGTAAATTCATCAATAATGAGTACTTTCCCCTCTTTTACTAAGTAATTTATATCTTTCACAAATAAATACAGTGCCGATAAAGCTTGTATGATTAACTCACGACTACGCCGTTCAGCCAACCAAATACCACCGAAAGCCTCGGCATTTTTTTTTATTATTTGCAACCCTGAATCCGTTAATTCTATATAGTGATTTCGGTGATCCACTATATAATCTTTTAACGCTTTTAATTGTTCAGCAATATAAAGCGCTTGCTGATAAACATGAAGCTGATCCAGAGAATTATTTTCACGCGATAAAATCAAAGGTGTTCTTGATTCATCAATTAACACACTATCTGCTTCATCGATAATAGCAAAGCACAAACCTCTTAAATTCAATTGAGATCGTTTACTCGCATCCTTTGCATAAAGTCGCTCCAATTGCAGGTGAAAATTACTACTATTTCGACCCAAGACCAATTTATCTTTAAGGTAATCAAAGGTTAGCTGTTTGTTACTGCAATAGGTGATATCACACGCGTAAGCCGCTTGCCTTTCAGCTAATTCCTGACCTTCTTCAATAATACCAACACTTAAACCAAAAGCGTTGTAAACAGGCTCCATTAAGGTTGCATCTCGCCTGACCAAATAGTCATTAACGGTTACAACATGCACAGGAATTCCTGCAATAGCTGCTGTACAAGCCGCTAAGGTCGCCACTAAGGTTTTTCCTTCGCCTGTTTCCATTTCGGCAATCATGCCTTTAATTAAAATCCAGCCGCCAATTAACTGTACATCATAATGGCGCATAGCTAGTTTTCTACCTGCGACCTCTTTAACCACAGCAAATG
>JAUVAA010000169.1 GCA_030591965.1 bacterium | reverse complement strand
CCTTTTACTTGCGGATTTCCATCTGAGTCTTTATTCTCATCTTTGACCTCTTGCTTGGTCATCATCATGTCTTTTTTATATTTCCATAGCTGATAGGGAACATCTATCATGACCAACAAAAATAAAGTTGAACTTAAAATCAACAAACAATCAATCAAAATATCCGCAGTGTGATAAATAGCACTTTTGACGGATTCATTACTTAACCCCATAAATTCAGGTAAATAAATATCGTATAAAATTTTAGCGACAAATAAAATCAAACTGGTTTTCAATAAGGCTTTAAGTAATTCGACTACGCCTTGCAGGCCGAACATTCGCTTTAAGCCTTTCATCGGGTTGAATTTAGACAGCTTGGGCTGCATCGCCTCCATACTGACATTCCACCCCCCCATCATCATCGGCCGTATTAAAGCCATGACCAACATGACTATCCCAAAAGGAAAAACCAATAATATGCCATCCAATAACACTTGATTAAAAAGATAAACCGTACTTTTTGGGTCAAAAATAAGCTCCCTGCTTATCTGAAATTGCTGTTTCATTAGCGTCATTAAGCCCAAGACAATACCTTCACCTAAAAACATCAGCATAATAGCGCCAGTCATTAATGAAACAAAGGTGTCTAATTCTTTAGAGCGAGGAATTTGGCCTTTTTTACGCGCATCAGTAATGCGCTTTCCCGTGGGTTCTTCGCTTTTATCTTGCCCTGAGTCTTCAGCCATTTAAACGCGTAAAACTTGTTTAATTAATTGAAAGCCCTCAGACAGTACCAGCGAAAAGGAATCAATCACATTAGGCATTAGAATCCAAATCAAAATCAAACCCATCATAATGGTAATCGGGAAACCTACACCGAAAATCTGTAACTGTGGCGCAGCCTTTGACGCAACACCAAAGCTAACATTAACAAATAAAACCGTAGACATAATAGGCAAGGCCAATAGCACCCCACCTGCAAACATTTGTCCACTCCAAATAATAATGACCCATAAATCAGCTTTGGTTAGACCAATCACATCAATAGGTAAAGTCTTAAAGCTTTCTACAAGTAACTCGATCAACAAAAGATGACCGTTAACACTCAGAAAAAATAAACTGCCCGAAATAACTAGGATTTGCGCGACGACAGGCACTTGCACACCAGACGCAGGATCAACCATAGAAGCAAAACCCAGCCCCATACTGTAAGCAATAGATTGACCACCAATTAGCATAACCGCAAAGACCATTTGCAAAATAAAAGCGGAGACTAAACCAATGGCCATTTGCTGAATAGTCACCATGACACCCTCATAACTCATCAAAGGTACATCAGGCAACGGGGGAATAAAAGGCATAACCACCCAAGTGATCAAAAAAGAAATAAGTAGGCGAAATTTAACCGGGGTAGATTTGGAACTAAAAACTGGAACTACCATAAACAAAGAACTAATACGCACAAAAGGCCAGAAAAATAAGGCTATTTTTGCCAATAATTCCTGCTCAGTAAAGTTCAAAGTTTAGCCTATCAGCAGGGGAATACGTAACATAAGATCCTGAAAGAAATCCACAATCACTTGCAACATCCAAGGCCCTAAAATCATCAAAACGATAATAATAGTCGCTAGCTTAGGAATAAAAGTAAGGGTCTGCTCATTAATCGAGGTTGCTGCTTGAAACATAGAAATAATCAAACCCACTACGAGCGAGGACAATAAAATAGGTGCAACTAATTTAACGGCAACAATTACCGTTTCCTGTGCAATCATAGAAATAACATCAGGCGTCATTATTTAAACCTCTATACATAAAAACTGGCTGCTAACATTTCTAAAACTAGCGACCAACCGTCAGCTAAAACAAACAGCATCAGCTTAAAAGGTAAAGAAATAATCATCGGTGATAACATCATCATCCCCATCGACATTAAGACACTAGCAACCACTAAATCAATAACTAAAAAAGGCAGAAAAATTAAAAAACCAATTTGAAAGGCTGTTTTTAGCTCACTAGTGACATAAGCAGGTAATAGTAAAGAGAACGGCACGTCTTCAGGACTTGCAATATCATCCCGATTGGCAATGCGCATAAAAAGTTCTAAATCTGCTTCACGCGTTTGCTTTAACATAAATTCACGAAAAGGGCCGGAAGCCCTTTCTATCGCAGTTACCGGATCTATTTTTTCTTCAAGATAAGGCTGTACTGCTTCAGTATTCACTTTATCTAAAACAGGCATCATGATAAATACCGTCAAAAATAAAGACAAACCCAACAACACTTGATTACTCGGAGCCTGTGCAGTTCCCAATGCCTGCCTTAATAAACCCAAAACAATCATAATGCGCGTAAACGAAGTCATCGTTAGCAAGATAGAAGGCAATAAGGTCATTATTGTCATCAAAGCTAATATCTGAATCGTTACCGTGTAAGTCTGTCCACCTTCAGCATTGGTAGTCACACTAATAGCTTCGATGCCTTGCGCTGCAATAGCTGGCTGCATCAAACTTAGCGCCAATAATACGCCACACACACTCCTTTTAATCACTGCTCTGTCCTTTCATCACTTGCATTAGTTTTTGCGCAAATTGATTTTCTCCTACGCTATTTAAGCGCGCATCCTCGAAAATCAAACAGTCCTCTCCTTCCAGCGTATGCAATGCTTCAACTCGCCCCGGACTAACTCCGAGTAATACTTGCTTATTACCAAGCTGCAATAAAACAACTCGCTCCTTAGCCCCTAGCGAAAGCCCGCCTAATACGCGCATTTGGCCTGCTGTAGTAGAAGTTAAGCCACCGGCTTTACGTACCATCCAAACACATAGAAAAAAAACACCTAAAACCAAAATCAAACCACCACCCCAACGCATAAAATCCGCTGCCATTAAGGTTCTAGGGGTACCGGCCTCTACAGAAGCAGCAAAAATAGCATTGCTATAAACGCTTAGGCTAACCAGTAATGCGGATAAACGTATCACGCGAGTCGCTTAATTCTTTCTGAAGCACTAATAACATCGGTTAAGCGTATACCAAATTTATCATTAACCACCACCACTTCGCCGTGTGCGACTAAAGTTCCATTTACGAGCACATCCATAGGCTCACCCGCTAAACGATCCAACTCAACGACTGAACCTTGATTTAGCTGTAACAAATTACGAATATTAATTTGTGTACGCCCAATTTCCATTGAAATGGTAACGGGCACATCCAAAATAACATCTAAATTAATGTCTTCGCCATCAATGCTCTTAGCATCATCTTCCAGCTCCTGAAACGACATTGCTGCAGCTTCCCCTTTCTCCTTGCTTTCTGCATTGCTTTGCTCTTCCATAGCATCGCCCCAATCCGCACCTGCATCATCAGAACTGTCACTGCCTTGTTCACTCATTGCCGCAGCCCAATCATCGCCTAATTCGCCGTTTTCGTCTTCACTCATTTTGCTATCCTCTCCTTAGAGTGCCAATACTTTAGTACTGCACAATAATTTTTCTATTTATTTAAAAAATCACAAACTATCTGGTGATATTTTTTCACTAATTTTTACTGCATAATTCCCATCAGATAAGCCCACCTCTCCAGTAAAAACAGGAATAGATTCGGCACGTAACATCACCTCTTTGGGTAAATCAATCGGGATAACATCGCCTTTTTTAAAGTGCAAAACATCACTCAATTTCATTTGCTTTTCAACCAACATACTATTGACATTAACCTTTGAGCGCATTACTTCATTGCGTAATGAAACCTGCCAACGATTATTATCCGATTCTCCCTGATCACTGGAAATCCCAGCATCTAATAAATCCCTAATCGGCTCAATCATAGAGTAAGGCATAGCAATATTAATATCACCGCCACCGCCTTCTAGTTCAATATGCACCGTCGAAACAACAACAATTTCAGTGGGGCTGACAATATTAGCAAAGGCCGGATTCACTTCAGAGTTCATATACTCAAAATCCAGCTCTAAAACAGGTTTCCAGGCTTCTTTCAAATCTTTAAAAATCAAATCAATAATCAAGCGAATAATACGCATTTCAGTTGGCGTAAATTCGCGCCCTTCTACTTTATTATAGAACTGACCTCCACCACCAAAAAAGTTATCCACGGCGGTAAAAACCAACCTAGGTTCCATAACAATTAAAGCCCGCCCACGCAAAGGCGCAAAACGAACTATATTTAGATTGGTAGGCACAAAAAGACTCTGTACATATTCGGAAAATTTCTGAATTTGAATACCGGAAATTGAAATTTCCGCTGAGCGACGCAAAAAGTTAAACAGTGAGATTCGGAAATAACGCGCAAAACGCTCATTAACCATTTCCAGTGTCGGCATTCTGCCGCGTACAATTCTCTCTTGGCTATTAAAGTCATACTGGCGCGCATCACCTGCAACATCCTCATCAACCTCAGTATCCGTTTCGACATCACCATCATCTACGCCATGTAAAAGTGCATCAATTTCATCTTGGGAAAGTAAATCAGCTGTTGACATGGCTATTGCATAACAAACGAAGTAAAAAACACATCTTGCACTTTATTCTTGCTACCCATTTTTTTCATCACTTTATCGACTTCCTCATGCATAAGCTCTATGAGCTTTTCTTTACCTTCTACTGTTTTTAAGCCTTGTGGGACTTGCCCGCTAATCAACATTAAAAAATTATTACGTATCATCGGCTCATGTTTTTTTAATAATTCAACTGCAGTCATACTCTCAACGCTTAAAGCAATTGAAATCTGAAGTAAACTGACTCCCGAGCTTTTAGGAAAATTAACCACAAAAGGCTTATCCATTTCAAAATAAACCAAAGCAGTATCAACGTTCTCATCTTTAGGTTCGGCCTCAACTTCCTTTTCTTCAGCGCCTTCAGTTCCCTCTTCTGCAACAGTTTCATCACCCATAAACATAAAATAATACCCTCCCCCGCCGCCAGCGAGTAGTACCAACAGCGCGATAATAATCATCATCATTTTTGAGGATTTTTTCCCAGTACCTTCTTCAACTGCTGCTTCTGCCATTATTTTATCCTTTATTAAAACTAAGCAAATAACTTGCCACTAATCAATTAACTCAAAATCAATACTTTTTAGTAGAAAAAATGTAGCACAATAAAATAGTTATTTTCTATCCACTCTACTATTCACCTATTATAAGGATAAGAACATCAAATGTAGAAATATTAACGCAGAAATAAAAAAGGAACTTTTACATTCAAGTAAAAGTCCCTTTAAGAAGAAAAAGTCACTTATATACCTAACAAAAGGACTCGTTACTCTATCAATTTAATTTTCTAAGGCACAGCAAAGTTTAGATTTCTTGCCACTACCGCAAGGGCAATCTTCATTACGGCCTACTTTATTAGAGCTATCGACCTCTTCTGCCAAAGTAAGTTCTTTGGTTTTCTTTTCAATCATATAGCGACTAAATTCCTGCAAAGTATGCAAAGAAACAGGTATTGCATCCATAAGATTCACAATTAAGCGAGACTCCCACTCCTCGTCAGCAATATCCTCTTTACTATTTTTTTTAATTTTCTTCAGCATGGGCGTAGTATCAAAAGTATCGTCACCTAACCCCCTAAAGACCTCCATACTAACAACAACAGGGTCAGTTTTTGCGTCTTTCTTGGTTACATACGGACTTTTCCATAGTGGCATACGCAAAGATAAGCCATACCAAAATCCTCTCGCCCACCCATAAATCGTATTAAAAATACCTTCATTAAGATCTTTTAGGTCATACGTATATTTAAGCTCTCCCTTATTTCTCATAACACAATAATACTCATAGCACTCAAGCAAAAACTCAGCTAAAGGGTTCGCCTGTTCTGCGTCATCAAAGATGGATATATCACCATAAAAAGGGGCAGGCAACCATTCGCTAGGTTTTAGCGGGGCTGGAATAATCACTAAGGCGTGCATAAAACCGTCTAATTCATCCTCTGAAAAATACCCTCTTGGCAAACTATCAATGGGGGCAAAAAGTATCTTAAATCTCTCGCTTAATTCCGATGTCAACATGATGTTGTTTTTTTAAAAAATGTAAAATGCATGATATTCAATTAATGCCTAGTAAAAAGTCCATTGTGAATAAGCTCCTATTTTGCTTAAACACTCACTAGAAATTAAAAATCATGTTACCACCTAGCTCAGTAAAATCAACAGAACCATATTAAAAAATACGCCTGCTTATAATCAATCTTTTATTGATCAACGCCCTCCACAAAAAAAGGGGCTTTTACATTCAAGTAAAAGCCCCTTCTATTAGTAAACAACTGCCTCAGCAGAAACTAAGTCATTTAGAATGCACAGCCTGGCTTAACACCCAGTTTTTTCAAAATAATCGCCATAGGGCAAAAGCCTGTAAACGCTGATTGAAATAAATTAGCGCCAACAAAAGCTGTGAACCACAGCCACTCAACAGCGTGATACTGCGACAATGCTAAACTAATTAAAATAAACGCACCTGCAACAGCAAACACAATACGATCTATACTCATTTTTTTACCTATTTTAAGCGGACAACGCCCATAAATTTAAGAATCATTTTTTCATAATATGG
>JAUVAA010000060.1 GCA_030591965.1 bacterium | reverse complement strand
TCCAAAAAACGGGAAAAGTATAGCTTCAATATAGCGGGCATTTCGACAGCCTAGAGCAGCACTCACCAATCTATGGAAACTCCCAGAAATCATCACCCAAAGCATAAGTTTACACACTCTCCCTAACACGACTGAAAACCACCATGAAATAGCTGATATAATTAGGCTTGCAGACTGTTACAGTAAGTCTGATAATCATACTTATGAAGGTAGCGTAATCCACCTAGGTATTTCTTTAGACCATATGAACTCTATCGTTGACGAATCCCTTAAAGAATTGGGCGAGATTTTAAAGGTATTTATTTAGTCCTAGCTACACAACTTAGCCACTCACCCTATGCCTAATTTTCACATCCTTTATTTAGATAACAATAGGATTTTGGCTGATCAAGTCAAAATGCACCTTGAATGGCAAGGTTATAAAGTTGTAATAACAAATACTGAAGAAACTCTATTAACTAAAATTCGCCAACAAGCCTATGATTTATTAATCATTGACCTGTTAACGCCTGCACCTAATGCATTTTCTTTACTAGAGCATTTAACCAAACAAAAAATACTACCTCCAACGATAGTAGTAAGTGATGAAATGGATCATCACCAAGCCAGCAAAGTCATGCATTTTGGCTGTATCAACTATGTACTAAAAAACTCCTTGTTTCAAAAATTCTTTGAACAGCTCAGTTTAAGCATTTTTCAAGCAAGCGAAGAACGGCAACAATGCTCACAACAGTTAGACAATATTATCACTCATAATACCTCGCCTAATATGTTGATCTGGGAATATTACCCTCTACAAGAAATAGTGCACTGGTCGCCTGAGAAAAGTGAAAAACTTATCAGCCTGCCTTATGATGAGTTCACAACAAATATTCACCTAGAAGATTTAGCCCACGTTAAAACGCAAAATAATATTTGCTTGTTTTCACATAAACCGGTTGAGTACAGTTTCCGCTATTTATCAGATAGTAATCATATCGTTACCTACCAAGCACATATTTCTGCTGAAGTTGAGAATACAGGAGTTGTAAATCGGCTCTACGGCAATATACAAAGACTATCATCTGAACAACATAATGATAATAACTTACATTTAAAGTTATCCTTTTTAGATAATACAGCTGATGGAGTATTTATCACTGATACTCATAACCAGATTATTTCAGTTAATAAAGCATTTACCACTATCAGTGGCTATACTGAACAGGAAATAATCAAACAAAACACTGATATTCTTAACGCCGCCCATTTCAACACCGAATTCTTTAAATCAGTCATTACAAAATTAAAAAGTGATAATTTTTGGCAAGGTGAGGTTTTGATCCGACATCGTGATGGTCATATCGTGCCTATTTGGCAATCCAGCTACATTTTAAAAAATGCCCAAGGAAATATTGCACAATCTATTACTGTATTGAGAGATATCAGTCACCAAAAAGCCCAGCAAGAATCTATTCAATTTCAGGCAAACTATGACCTTTTAACTGAGTTACCAAATCGTACTTTATTTTTGGATAGGCTGAAAAGCGCGCTTAAACTGACAAAGCGAAATAACACTAAACTGGCATTAATGTTATTAGATTTGAATAAATTCAAATGGATCAATGACACCCTAGGGCATCACGCAGGGGATCTCCTCTTACAAGAAACTGCGAAAAAATTGCAGGCAGCCGTTAGAAATTCAGATACTGTCGCTCGGCTAGGAGGTGATGAGTTTTCAGTTATTATTCCTGACCTAGAAAAAACAACGGATGCGGAATTAATCGTTAGTAAAATTTTCAACGCCTTTAAACAACCCCTCTTAATTGATCAGCAGGAAATTTTTATATCAGGCAGCATCGGTATTACTGTTTTTCCAGATGACGGAGATGATATAGACTCTCTCCAAAAAAATGCTGATAGCGCTATGTATATAGCCAAGAAAAACGGTCAAAATAGTTACTATTATTACACTCACGCTTTACAGCGTGAAACTGAAAATAGACTAAAACTGATTAACAATATGCGCTCAGCAATGCAGAATCAGGAATTTAGCCTGCATTATCAACCTATCATCGATTTGCTTACAAATGAAGTGGTCGGTGCTGAAGCTCTGTTTCGCTGGAATCATGGGCAGGAGGGATATATCCCTTTAAAGGATTTTATTCCAGTTGCGGAAGAAAGTGGCCTGATTCGTGAAGTTGGTAATTGGGTTATCAATGAAGTTGCCGACAATATACAACACTGGGAGAGCTTAGGCTTACCGGCTTTACACATCTCTTTAAATCAATCCATTGCACAATATAGTTTGTCTGATTGCCATATTGAATGGTTGGATATTTTAAAAAACAAACAAATCTCAGCTAACAGTATAACTTTTGAAATTTCTGAAAATCTATTTTTTGAACAAAAAGACAATCATATAGATAGTATCAAAAAACTTAAACAAGCAGGCATACAAGTTTCTCTCGATAGTTTTGGAACAGGATATTCTTCTTTGAATTATTTAAAAGATTACCCTATAGATGTGTTAAAAATAGATCGCTCTTATATACACACGATGCTAGATGACTCAACTAATGCTATTTTAGTAGAAACGATTATTATCCTCGCTAATAAGTTAGGCATTAAAGTCATAGCAACAGGCGTCGAAAACAAAGAGCAATTAGCCTTACTGAACCAAGAATGCCATTATGCCCAAGGCTATTACTTTAGCAAGCCCTTACCTTTTAATGAATTTAAAAAGTACATAGAAAGACAGCACCCAGCGAGCACTAAGGAACTAACTTAACTGTAACTATTCAGAGGCCCTCATCAAGAAATTAAAATGCCACCCAGAAGTTACCCTAAGGAATCAAAATTCAATAATATCCGAAAGCACCGCCAGTCCTTTAAGGACTGGCGGTGCTTCAAACCTAAAGTTTTAATGTGCCCCCCTGAAGGCGATAATTTCGACACATGGCTTGAGTGGTTAAGCGCGCATAGACCAAGTTAATATTGATCTATGATAAAAAATCAGGTCATGGGAATAGAAATTTGATAAACAATGCCATGGCCTAGATTACTACTGCATTCAATTGTCCCACCGAGTCGCTCACAAACCAAGTTGTAAACAACATTCATACCTAACCCCGAACCACCACTGCCCCGTTTAGTCGTAAAAAATGGGTCAAATACTTTTTTTATGTACTCTGCGCTCATACCTTTACCGTCATCCTTGTATGTCCAATGCAAATTACTCTCTACCTGCTTTATTTCTAGCGTTATTTTGCCGGCAGGGCTATCTTCAAAACCATGAATCAAGCTATTCATAACTAGATTCGTGAGAATTTGTGAGAAAGCTCCAGGATAACTGTCCATATCAAGATCTTCGGGGCATTCTAGGGTTACCGTATAAAGCGTTTTTTTAAATGCAGGATATAGACTAAGTAACACCTCCTCTAAATAGGATTTGATATTAAATCTACGTCGCTCTTCACTAGATTGATCTACTGCAACTTGCTTAAAACTATGAATTAATTCTGATGCACGCTGTAAATTACTATGAATAATATGCGACGTTTCTTCACACTCATCAAGAAAGTGACTCAACTCAGACTTTTTCATAGCATTGGCAGTAAATAACTGCCTGAAATGCCGTGTGATATCCTCTAAATGCGTAGTGCCAGTAACGCCAATACCAATCGGCGTGTTAATTTCATGCGCTACACCACTGACTAAACTACCCAGTGCCGCCATTTTTTCAGCTCGAACTAGTGTAGCCTGAGCTGCCTTACGCTCTTTAATTTCCTGGTAAAGTCTTTCAGTGCGCTCTTTAACATACTCGCTGAGTTGCTCCTTTTGTTTCCTTAATTCGTGATGTTTACGGTGTAATACTTCCAGTTCAGCATTAAGGTGAGTAAAAACATTTTCCTTTTGAGGGTCAGTATAAATGCGTAATAACAAGCAAGGCCTATCGCTACTATGAACCGGCATCACTAAAGAGCCATAGCACTGGCATTCAATACCTTGCTTTGCCATATTGACTACATGTAAGGCGCCGGGGGTCGTGTCAGTACTGCTCGCTACTGTTTTAAGATAGCGTTCTAGGGAGTTTTCATGGTCTAGCAAAAAATCTTTAAATGCCATTCCTGCTATTTGCTGCTGACGGCAGCCAGTGAGTACTGTCATAGCAGGATTAAAAGCTAGAATATCACCGTTTAAACTTAGTAGACACTGAGGCTCAGTGGTAGCATGAGAAAATCTCAGAAAATATTGCACAACCATGACTAAACATCCAAATTAAAGTATTCTCTTCCTTCTGCCAAAGCTGGTGCCCCAGTATCATCAAAGTGAACAATAACTTTGCATTCTGTATCGCCTCGAGCAATCGTCTCTTCAAGGACAACTTTCGCATAGCCTAGGTTATCAGCCGTTATCGTACCAAAGACATTAGACGTCATCATGCACATGCATTGACGATCTTTTACTTTATCTTCAAAAGGGCAGCGACTATTTCTAAGTACGACCTTAGTTTCATCCTGCTCTATAACGCGAAAGTCTCCATTAATACGTGTTTTTAAATCAACCAGTACATCAACCACTTGTTGCTTATTAAGTCTATCTTGATTTAACTGCTCCTGATAACTTTTGTTAATCCATTCGCCCATATGCTTTCCAACTAGACTAATATAGCCTTCAGATTCTTTTAAACCGACGATGTCTTGTAATGTACCAGCAAGTTCTCTGATTAAGGATCGACAAAAAAGATCCCTTTCCAAAGGAATATTAAGCTCGGAAATTTTGGGTAACGATGAGTCTGCCATAACCTTCTCCTTTAAAGACAAATAAAGAAAATCCTGATTATTTATAACCAAGAAGACAATTAAGCCTAACACATTAAAAATGTTAGTCAGGATAGACTATACTATATTTGAAAAGTATATAACTATTAACTAGGGCTAGTGAATCGCCCGACACTAGCTTCAGTTATTTCATTAGCCTTTAATTGTATGGAAAGATTTCGGGAATAATACCACTTATGCCTCAATATTTATTTGATTTGGATACCGCGGTACAAAATGCGGGTAAATTATTTACCCTACCAGATATTTGCCTTAGACTTCGTGAACTCATTGATGACGGGGAGAATGCGGCTGAAATTTCTCGCCTGATTCAAACAGATACAGCGCTCACCGCTAGGTTATTACAGATTGTCAACAGTGCGCTCTACTCTTTTCCTACTCAGATTGGCTCTATTAAGCAAGCCATTACCCTAATTGGTACTGAACAACTGTATCAATTAGCCTTAGCAACCTCTGCAGCATCAACCTTTAAAGGCGCTGGAGGTCGTTATATTAATATGCAACAATTTTGGCATCATTCGCTCTACTGCGCTTTGCTTGCTCGTTTGATATATAAAAATTTTGTTAGCAAGGATGCGGAAATTTTATTTGTCACAGGATTACTGCACAATATTGGTCGCTTAGTTATGTTGGAGCAAGTACCGGATGTCGCTGCCAGCGCACTTATTACTGTTAACGATAGACAATACCCCTGGCAAAGAGAATTAGAGGTGACTGGTTTTAGTTGCGCAGAATTAGGCGCAGCATTATTAACGGAATGGAACCTACCTGAAAATATTACTACCGCCATTCAATACCAACACCAGCCTCTTGGCGATGAAGCTTTTGTGCGACAAGCAAGCGCGCTGCATATCGCTCTATGTTTTGCCTCGGATTTTACCCAAACATCAACAACTCCCGATTTTATTGCTGCCATTAACCCTGATGTATTGCAATTATTAGCCGTGCCAGTAGATTGGGTAATACAACAAAAGCCTACTATTGAGAAACAGGCAAATGAATTAATGACAATTTTTAAGTAGAGTTACGTTTTTATAGTAAAAAACCTTTTATTATTAGGGTTTAATTCAAAGTTTTTATAAAATACACTGCTAAACATTTTTCTGATGATAGTAAATGACGGACCTGTTTTTTTTGGATGAAGAAATTCCTAACGAATTACAGCCTACTTGGCCTGCATGGAAAATCCTTATTGTTGATGACGAACAGGACGTGCATACCATTACCGTATTAGCACTCAAAAACTTTGACTTTGAAGGTCGAAATCTGCATTTTTATCACGCCTATTCAGCACAAGAAGCCAAACAAATTCTACAGCATGAAAAAGACATCGCCCTAGTTTTGCTAGATGTAGTGATGGAGTCAGAGCATGCAGGTTTAAAGCTAGTTCATATCATTCGAGAAGAACTGCATAATTTAACCGTCAGAATTGTACTCAGAACAGGGCAGCCAGGTCAGGCACCTGAACAAAAAGTCATTCGCGATTATGATATCAATGATTACAAAAGCAAAACCGAACTAACAGCAAGCAAATTAACGACACTGATGTACGCTAGTTTACGCACTTACCGGGACATTATTGTTCTAGAAAAGAGTAAATTAGGACTAGAGAGGCTGATTGTTGCCTCACGCGGCATTTCCTCGCGAGGCGCGTTAAGCAAATTTATCAGTGTCACGCTAAATCAAGTAGTTAATCTTCTCAATCTCGATTCTACAGTTATTTTTTCATGTGAAACCAATGCCTTCGAATTTGATGGAAAAAAGTTTACCGTTTATTCTCTAGTGAATGATGATTTAGAAACGGAAGCTGTCAGTTTAGAGGAGCTACCTGCAGAGAAGGCGGAGATACTCTTACAAGCTTTTAATAAAAAAGCTAACGTATTTCATCACAGCTGTCTGGTGATGTTTTGCGCCAACCAAACCAATACTATCTTATTTTATGCCAAGGTAGAGCACCCACTGTCTCAATTAGACCGGCATTTACTTAATATCTTTACCGAAAACCTCATTGTCATATTGGAAAATATTCACCTCAATGAATTAATTACCAGTAGTCAACGTGAATTATTGTATCGACTCGGTGAAATTGTTGAATCTCGTTCTAATGAAACGGGTAATCATGTTAAGCGGGTAGCCTTCTATTCTGAACTCTTAGCTCAGTTAATAGGCTTACCCGAAGAAGAAGTTGAACTGCTAAAAATTGCCTCGCCTCTGCATGATATTGGCAAAATGAGCATCCCCGACAGCATCCTGCATAAACCAGGAAAATTAACAGGTGAAGAATGGACCATCATGCAAACTCATGCGCAAAGAGGGCATGACTTATTGTGCGGATCACAATTAATGGTCATGGATATTGGCGCTATTATTGCCCTTTCTCATCACGAAAAATGGAATGGCTCCGGCTACCCTTCTGGACTAGAAAAAAATCAGATTCCGATCTATGGTCGCATCACCGCCGTTGTTGATGTCTTTGATGCGTTAGGCAGTGATCGATGCTACAAAAAAGCCTGGCCTCTGGCAGATGTATTACAGCTACTAGAACAAGAAAGTGGTCAGCATTTTGACCCAAGATTAGTCAAGCTATTGCTCGATAACCTAGAAAAGTTTCTGGAAATTCGAGATCGATTTGTTGATAAGTAAACATCTCAAGTGATGAAAAATGTGAATAATTGAAACTAGGCTTAGAGCTGATTTCCTATTAAATTAATCAAGCTAGTACAGAAAACCGTAAGTTCGTGACACCTATAACTGGTATTACTGAGCAATGCAGAGTCAACTAACGCCTATGGTAAAAATAGCTAAAAGTATTGGGAAGGTATTATTAGCTGAAAAAAATCCAAATCAATAAGGGTTTGTATAATCCCATGTTATTTAATTGCGGTTCCTTAAGTGTATCAATATAGCACCACTAACACGAAGAATCAGACAACACAAATATACTTATATTTTTATTGCCCCTCCTCAATTTTCACAAAAAAACACTCACTCTATATTCATATTCAAGCGCTTAATGTACTATTAAGCCTGATTTCCTTACTGAAAAAGCTTTATTAATGATAGAAACGAACACGAAGTCACCATTAGATCACTATTACCAACAGGTACAGGACATCATCCTCGGCCGACAAGACCCTATTACCGGCCTGTTACCCGCTAGTACTGCTGTGACTGCTCATGGCGATTATACGGATGCTTGGGTGCGAGATAATGTATACAGCATTCTTGCAGCTTGGGGCCTTGCTCTGGCTTATCGTCGTAGTGACGAAAATAAAGGCCGCACTTACGAATTAGAACAAAGCGTGGTCAAATTGATGCGAGGGTTATTGATATCAATGATGCGCCAAGCACATAAAGTGGAGCGATTTAAACATACCCAAGACCCGCTTGATGCTTTACATGCTAAATATGACACCCATACTGGCGATATTGTGGTTGGTGATCATGAATGGGGGCATTTGCAACTAGATGCCACCTCGCTCTATTTGCTAATGCTGGCACAAATGACCGCTTCTGGCCTACGTATTATTTTTACCATCGATGAAGTCAACTTCGTACAAAACTTAGTCCATTACATAGGCCGCGCCTATCGCACGCCTGATTATGGTATTTGGGAGCGCGGCAATAAGAGTAACCATGGCGTTGCTGAGTTAAATGCTAGTTCAGTCGGTATGGCTAAAGCCGCATTAGAAGCGATGTCGGGATTTAACTTATTTGGCACTGATGGTGATCAAGCATCTATTATTCATGTACTCAGCGATGAAGTAGCTCGTTCGCGTATCGCTCTAGAATCCTTATTACCTCGCGAATCTATCTCTAAAGAAGTTGATTCTGCAGTACTCAGCATTATTGGCTACCCTGCATTTGCTGTTGAAGATCAGGACTTATTAGAAAAAACGGAACAGCATATTTGTGAAAAATTAGAAGGCAAATACGGCTGTAAACGCTTTTTACTTGATGGACACCAAGTGGTCATTGAAGATCGTCACCGCATGTATTATGAATCTCATGAATTAAAACAATTTATCGATATAGAGTGTGAATGGCCGTTATTTTTTAGCTATTTACTACTTAATAATTTATTCGCTAATAATACTGAAAAAGCGCATGAGTATCGCGAGAAATTAAAAGGGCTTTTAGTTGAGCATAATGGCCAATTATTATTACCTGAACTATATATTGTTCCGGAAGATAAATAGCAGCAGAGCGCGCTAACCCACACAGCCAAGAACGAGTACCCAATGAAAATGTACCTTTAGTCTGGGCACAAAGTCTGTTTATTTTGGGAGAAATGATTCAAGACGGTTTATTAACCACACATGACATTGACCCATTAGGCCGTGGTCACTGCACCCAATGTAATCGTGACCCTGAGTTAAAGGTTCAACTTACCTTACTCGCTGAAGATACATCAGTACAAAGCAAATTAAATGAATTAGGTATTAGCACGCAAACCTTTGACCAAATTGCACCGCTTCAAGTTCGAGAAGCCAGTCATTTAGTAGCGGCACTTACCCAAGTTGGGTTAAACAAACGGCTTGGCTTAAGCGGCAGGCCAAGCAAACAAATTAGAGCACTAGGCACGTCTTTACTGTACAAATTAGGTAACGAACAAATCGTTTTTTTACCTCAATTTATGAACCAACGTGGGTTTTATCTCGCTTTGGATGTTCGTTTATTGGTTGAACGATTACGCCTTGAATTAAGTTATATTTTCCGTCACTGGGATCGCCCAGGAAAGCCATTGGTAGCAGTCCTCATCAGGCATAATATGTTGAACAACGAGGGACACCAACTCTTACTGGATTTTATGAGCGAACTCCAACAGGGAGAAATTCGTGGAATTCCAGTGCAATTAGGCAGCTTAAATGAGTTCATCAGCACAACCACTTATGAAACCATTAACTATTTGCATGACTTCCGTTTTCCCGAAGCACGCTCACAAGAAGTTTCCAGCCCTTGTTGCAGTATATTATTACCCATAGACATGGCTACAACAGCACCTATTAACCCTCGAGTGTTAAACGACTGGAATAAATTAGATGATGAAACACTAATTCAGACGCTAAGCGCAGACAGCAACTTGTATGCCCAATTTGAAATTCTGAACTTACTCTACCAACGACATGGACTAGATTTTAAGTTACAGGAAAGTGAAAATCATCAGTGTTGCTTACGTGATTGGTTTGAAGAAGTTTATACGCGGGCTGGCAACCAGAGTATATGGAATTTAGTCCGTTGTAGTGCTGGATTACTGGAAAAATATGATGCTGATCTTGAGCAATCGATCACCGATATGCTGGTACGCCAAAAACGCGTTAGCGTTGGCCGAGAGTATAGTAACGGTGCAACTATTCAGCGTCCTGCCAGTGCTACAGAAATTTTAGATAGAATTCGCACCTACAATAGCGACAATGTATACGTGCATATTCTCACTCAAGAACTAATTATCTATCTGGGCGTATTAATTAAATCTGATCCTGACTTATTTGCCGATATGCACACCGTACGCGTTGGGCATATTATGCAGTTGATTATTATCCGCTTACAACGTCAACTGGACTGTACCTTAGGTGAAGCCTTTGATGCCTTGCTTGCCTTAGCGCCTCATGAAATTGGCAAACAGGTCAAAGAAACTTTAGCAGATTATCAAAATTCAGAGTCGCAATTAAACCGAAGTGAATTGCTGAGTTATGATGAGCAATGCAACCAACTCACTTGTGCCCGTTTCACTACGCAACTTAATCCAAAAGATCGTGGTAGAGCGCTAGATTGGCATGAGTGGCGAGAACAACGCGGTAGCGTTGGTCGTCAATCAGAAGAATTTTTCGCCGCCGTATGGGAAGTGCTGCACCATTGTAACGGTTTAATCATCAGTGAAAAATTAAGTAGTCATAAACGATTAGACAGTGAAGAAATACTGGCACAAATGACAGCTCAAGAACAAAGTTTTGTCTTACTAATTAACCACAGATTAGACAAAATTCAATCCCCTGATTTCCGCCAATTAACCATGGAAACACTACAAGCATTAGCTGTCATTTTTCAGGAAAACCCTGATTTGCAAGTTGATGATACTATTCTGACAGATACTTTAATTAATCATGCAGTACGTCTTAGTTGGCTGGAAAAACATCCAGAACGAGCTACACAGTACGAACAAGACCAAGCCTTATCATGGCAGGGCTTTTATCAATTACCCCCTAATGAAGTAGCAAATGGCATTATTGATGCTTTAAATTATTTATTAAACGTAAACAATGAAATTCAAGGAGTTCAGGCATGATATTAGCAGGTGATATTGGAGGCACAAAAACTGTTTTAGCGCTATATAGCAAAAATGATCAAAATGGCCAAGTCGAGTTACAATGCGAACTTGAGCAAACCTTTGCTAGTGCTGACTACCCACAGTTCAATGATATCTTATCAGTTTTTCTTCAGCCGAATATGACGATAGACTCAGCTTGTTTCGGTATTGCCGGCCCGATTGTCGATCAGCGCTGCCAAACCACGAACCTACCTTGGATAATAGATGCTCAAGAACTGATACAAAAATTTGGCACCAGTAAAGTTAAATTACTCAATGATTTAGAAGCAATGGCTATCGGCATGCTTAATAGTCTTGAAGAAGATCTAGTCGAACTTAATCCACACGCACAAAATAAGCAGGGCAATATCGCTGTGATAGCTGCAGGAACTGGTTTAGGCGAAGCGATTCTTTATTGGAACGGACAACAGCATCACCCTATTGCGACTGAAGGTGGACATTCTGATTTCGCCGCACAAACAAAACAACAAGATCAATTACTCAATTATCTACGTAAACGCTTTAACAGTCATGTAAGTTGGGAGCGCGTACTATCGGGGGATGGCTTCGGCTATCTTTATGATTTTTTAGTTGATACAGGTTTTGCCCCAGCCTGCCCTGCTGTTCCTGCCAAAAATGATACGAGCAGTTATGCAGGCGATCGCAACGCCATTATTTCTCGTTTAGGTATTAAACAAGAAGACCCAATATGCATGGAAGTTATGCGTTTATTTGTTGAGCTTTATGCTGCAGAAGCGGGCAACTTAGCCTTAAAATGTTTAGCGACTGGCGGCGTGTTTATTGGTGGTGGCATCGGCCCTAAAATTCTCCCTGCTCTGCAAAGCGAAAATTTCATACGCGCATTCACTGCCAAAGGTCGTTTTCAATCATTACTCAGTGATCTATCCATTAAATTATCACTCAACCCAAATACACCTTTAATAGGCGCGGCTAGTTATTTTTCAGATTAATTTTGCGTCTTTTAAAGGAGGATCTGTTTAATTTTGACAAACTTTCAAGTTAGGTAAAATAAATAAGCTCAAGCCTTTATAAGTACATATGCATAATTATTTTAACATTTATATGTTACGTGTTTACGGATGGGTAGAGCATCTTTTTGCGAAACCCATCATTCTGCATAAGGTTAATGGGTTTCATTGCATGCCTAAAAAGCAGGCATTCCACTCTACCCATCTACAGAAATGTTAAATTAATTTTTATTAGGTACTTAATTAAGGCTTGAGTTTATTTCAAGCTTTAGAAACTTACACTACCTTGTAACCAGAATTTATTTACATCTTTATTATAAGTATTACCAGCAGCCATTTCATCTGCATCATAATAAGCATATTTAGCTAATAGTTGATAATGTTTACCAAACTTCTTAGTAATTAAGAAATCATATTCATTACCGTAGTTGATACTGTTAGTAACACTTTGGAAGTTATGGTAAACAAATGCCATTTTAATGCCCAGAGGTTTTGCACTCAATGTTGCATTGACATCACGTACACCGTCCTTTGGAGTAACTAAGAACACATCCGCCCAACCTTGAAATTTATGGTTGGTTCCAAAAGGCGTCTGGAAAGCTTGAGTGCCATTAGCACCTAATTCTTCTACCGCAGCTTTAGCAGTAAGCCCTATAAAACTTGCTCCACCCATAAGGCTATAACGACCTAGCGTAAAACTACCTGGGTTATTAGCATAACCCGTTTGAAAGCCATATTCAGCTCTATAATGTAGTTTTATATCTTTTGTGATTTTGGGTGAACCAGTAACTGCTAAACCATAAGTTTGAGCCGACTTCCCTGCTTGGCCTTCTTCATAATCAGAATACCAATAACCATAACCCGTTACACTAGCGATATCTTTGAATTTATAGTTAACGTTCGCAAAAGGTAATTGTACGGCATCATCTTGAGACCAAACATTTTGTACTTGGCCAATATAACCTGCTTTTAAGGTTAAATTTTCTATCGATTTATTCGTGACAATAACACCATCATAGGTTTGTTCCATTTGACGCCAGCCGACATTACCAATAAAACGAGAGTCATCAATAATAATACGTTGTCTACCCGCTTTGATTTCAGTATCAGGAATACCTTTATAGCTTACCCATAATTGGTTTAATTCACTGGTTTGAGGATCAGCAACTACATCACGCGTTGGATCACCCTTCCAATTTGATTTAGGTGCGAAATAATCTTTTTGCATAGCTAGATTGCCTTCATATTCAGCATAACCCTGTAAACCATGAAATTCAGGGGTTAAATAACCTAGACGTAAACGTAAGGTATTGGCATGAGCTGTATCTTTACCATTATCAGCTACATCAGCTAACTCATAACGGTAACGTAAATCGACTTTAAATTGGCCGTATTTAGCATCGTCTTGGCCTAATTTAAAAGCATTCTCAACCGGTTTATCAAACTCATAAGCCGCTGCAGACTGCATAAAAAGAGCCATTAAAACAGCGGATGCGAGAGGGTTGGGTATAATTTTCTGTATTTGCATCATTAAAATCCTAAATGGAAATTAAGGTGAGTTTAAGTATCCTTCACCTTATATTGTTATATTGAGCTATGATTTTTCCGCATCAGCGATAATTTTTAGAGAACGTTTTAATGCATCATTAGCATGATCAGCTTTTGTTTGCAGTACATTCATATTGGCCTTTTCAAAAGCAACTCTTTCTTCTAATTCTTGTTCTGGAGAAAAGCGTAAAAAGAACGTAAAGAATGATGCTATAACAACCACAATACCAATCACAAAAAACACCTCATTCCAGTCCATTGCACCTTTGAATAAAAAACCAGCCGCTACAGCACCTGCATTTCCGCCAGCACCCACGATGCCTGAAACAGCACCTAGAGCCTTTTTGTTAATAAACGGCACGACTGAATATGTCGCTCCTTCAGACATTTGAGTAAATAGTGAAAATATAATTAAGGTCGGAATAGCCAAAAATAATACACTCATCTGAGAGAACAGCATAAGTGCCAAGCCTTCACCTAACAGAACAATAAATAACCAATAAGAGCGACCTTTTAAACCCCATAAAGACGCACAGTTATCAGCAAATATCCCACCTAAAGTACGGGCAAATATATTCATTAAACCAAAACAAGCGGCAATCATCCCTGCGGTCACCATATCGACTTCAAAATAGTCAAAAAAGTAAAGCGCAGCAACGTTGTTGACTGTCAATTCAATACCAAAACATGCCCCATAAATAACAAAAAGCACCCAAACACGGTAGTCTTTCATGGCATTAAAATAAGCGCCAGTGACTTCCTTTTTATGTGGAAGCAAACCTTTTTCACGTAATTCTTTATAATTTCCATCGGGTGCATCTTGCGTGATGAAAAAATAAGCAATACCGGTAAAGAAAATAACCGTCCCAACGACTACCATTGAGGCTCGCCATGCTTCCGCATCGGTAAAGCCAAAGCCAATAACAAAAGCCGAGAACATTAACGGCATCACTAGCTGTGTTACCCCACCGCCTAAATTACCCCACCCAGCACTCGTAGCATTTGCTTGCCCCACAACATTAGGCGCAAACATCACAGAGGTATGGTATTGAGTAATCACAAATGATGCACCAATTACACCGATTAATAACCTGAAAACCAAAAAGGTTTCAAAGTTATCTGCCAAACCAATACCCGCAACAGGAATAGCACCAAAAATAAGCAAATAGGTATAGGCTAAGCGTGGTCCAATACGATCACAAAGCCACCCCACAAAAAACCGGGCAAACACCGTGGCGGCAACTGAGGCAATAATCGTCCAACCCACCTGTTCTTTGGTTAGGTGCATTTCTTCACGAATAATGACCATCAATGGTGCAATACCAAACCAAGCAAAAAATGCAGAAAAGAAAGCAAACCATGTCATATGGAATGTCCTAATCTGCACCATACTCACCTTGAAGAAATCTCCCCAGAGGTTGGTGGCTTTATGTTGTAGTTCCAATGTTATATCTCCAATATATTTAAAAAAAATTTGTTGTTTCGGCTACTCATTTGAAGCGGGGTATATGATAAGGAATGCACATTTAATAAAACCCGAAACTTTAAGTTATGAAGCACTGCCAGTCCTCAATGGACTAGCAGTGCTTCGGGTATTATTTAATTTTTATTCCTAAGAGCTTTAGCTATTTCTGAACCCAGAAATAATTAAACTATTGCACTCCTGCATAATGCTGAAGACCCTTGCTCCGCTTTAATTCGTAGCCATCGTCGGTTGTTACAAAAACGATAAAGTTTATTTTAGATGCCGAGGGAGCACTAAATTATTTACTGATGTTACGCATAGCCCATAAAGGCTTATTGGGGGTGCTGGGCTTTAGCCTGCTATTTTCGTTTATAAAAGCAGGTAAAGCGTCCCGTGTTGTTTTACATCGCATAAAGCTGAGCAATGATAATAAGTGCATCCTTCATAATAGTTAAATGACGGTGCGTTTGTTCATTATAACTGTCAACTAGAATATAAAAGGTGCCAAAATAAGATACCTTATTTATCTTAAGTTCAAATGGCTTAAACCATTTTTCATGTTTTGCCTAACATCCGCTATTAATGAGCACCATGATGTTTTTCTTCTTGCTCGTTATTACTCGATTCACCGTGATAAAGAGATTTATCTTTTTTCCCTGTAACACTTAAAATCCCCCAAGCCCCTCTATCTATGCGGGTCAAGGCATGATCAACTAAGACATAATTTCCTGGATAATCGACTTTAAATTCAAGCATTGTTGCTCCACCCGCTGGAACTAACGTTGTTTGTACGTTTTTAAGCGGGTTGCTTAATGCAGCTTCTGGGTAAACTGTATCAAATATCTCGCCAATCACAT
>JAUVAA010000123.1 GCA_030591965.1 bacterium | reverse complement strand
TAGGTATCAAGCTACTATTTTGCGTATTTGGGGGGGGCTGCATAGCATGGTTTTGTTTGGCTCTATAACTCTTCGGGAATAGTATCAGATTTTATTTTTCATGTTGGCTGTTTATTTTGGAATTAAGATGCATTTACAGGGCGGGGTTAATCGGTATTTTGTTTTTATGACTTTATCTGCATTTGTAATGGGGCTGTTTCATAAAGGCTTGATTGTTTATATGTTTTTTTTGGTTGGAATATTGATGTTTTTTTCATTAAAGCCATCAACCGGTCTTTTTAAAGTTAAAAAGATGCGGTTAATATTCTGTTTAATAATGCCTTTTACTATTGTTGCTCTAGTGATTTCTAGCCAACTCAGCATTTCTGGCCTTGGTGCATTATCTTCATTTATAAATTTCGAGGGAGCTGAGTTTGCTGCTAATTATAGGGCTCACAGTGTAGAGGCAAGGGCTACATATGGGGTTGAGCTAAACCTATCGTCATTATTCTCTTTTTTTAAAAGTAGTGTTGTATTATATGTTTATTATCTTTTTTCTCCATTTCCTTGGCAAATTAGAAATGCAATGGATCTCTATGCTGTTTTTGAATCATTGATGCGTTTTGTTTTACTCTATTATTCGGTTAAGCAGTGGCTGAGTGCTAAGGGTGACCAGCGACAGTTGCAGGGGCTAATGATAATTTTATTTTTGAGTATGTCCTTTTTATGGGCGTTGGGGACAACTAATTACGGTACGGCGATTCGCCATCATATGCTGACTTGGTGGATTCTAGTTGTGCTTGGGGTCCCTTCTTTTATGGATGCTTTGAAGCATATTTTTTTCATTGTTTATCATAGAAAACATTCCAGTCCGGTATCTTTGATTAATGTATCAAACTTTGATAAATAGCTGTTTTGGGCTATGTAGTATTTTTGATTAGAATGAGGATTTAAAATTTAGATGAAGATTTTAATAACAGGCGTAGCAGGTTTTATAGGCTTCCATACAAGCCTAGCCCTACTCAGCCAAGGGCATGCAATAATAGGCATTGATAACCTCAACGACTATTACGATGTAAACCTAAAGCACGGCCGCCTAGCTGAAATAGGCAAACACGCCCAAAAAGACAATTTTCAGTTTATAAAAATGGATATTGCCGATAGAAAAACAATGGAAACTTTATTCAAGCAACACCAGTTTGATAGAGTCATTCACCTAGCCGCACAAGCAGGCGTGCGTTACTCCATAGAAAACCCACATGCCTATGTAGACTCAAACTTAATTGGCTTTGTGAATGTATTAGAAGGTTGCCGTCAGCAAAAAACAGCCCATTTGCTCTACGCCTCTTCAAGCTCAGTGTATGGCATGAATACGAAAATCCCTTTTTCCACAGAAGATAGGGTGGATTACCCAGTTTCATTATATGCCGCTACCAAAAAATCCAATGAACTTATGGCACATACTTACAGTCATTTATACGACATACCCACCACAGGATTACGCTTCTTTACCGTATATGGCCCTTGGGGACGACCCGATATGGCTTACTTCTCCTTTACAGAGAAAATCTTAAAAGGCGAAACCATTAATATCTTTAACCACGGAAAAATGGAACGTGATTTTACCTATATTGATGATATTGTCGAAGGCATTACCCGCATCATGGAGTGCATCCCGAAAAAACAAAGTAGCGAATTTAGCACTGCAGAAGCTGCTTATAAAATCTTCAATATAGGCAATAATCAACCGATCAGCCTTGAACGCTTTATTAATGCCATAGAAACAGCAACAGGCAAGCAAGCGGTAAGAAATAATCTACCCATGCAAGCAGGTGATGTACCAAGAACCTTTGCTGATGTCAGTGAGTTAATGCAAGTAGTGGGTTTTAAGCCAAAAACAGAGATCGAAGAGGGGATTAATTACTTTGTAGAGTGGTTTCAGAATTATATAAAGTAATGAGATCAGGCTGTGACTTACAGTTATTATAAAGCTAGTCAATTATTTCTTTTTTAGCCTTTTACTAGCCGTAAAGTTAATTGTCTTTAATAAGCTAAGAAGCTGGTACTATTTTATTATCCAGTTAATGGAGATTGCATTTGAAGTTGTTATTCGTATTAAACGAACCATCCTATTTTTTATCACATCGTTTAGAAATAGGCTTAGCTGCTATTGATAAAGGCTGGGATGTTCATGTGGCTGGACCAGGTGAGTGCCCCGAGGGTTTGAAAGGCACAGAGATACAATTTCATAGCATTACTCTTTCTCGAAAGGGAAAAAATCCATTTTCTGAGTTAGGGACTGTTTATTCACTTTATGGATTGTTTAAAGCGATTAAGCCTGATTTGGTGCATTTAATAACAATTAAGCCTTATTTGTATGGTGGTATTGCGGCACGATTAGCTGGAGTTCCCTCTGTTGTTTCTGCTGTGGCAGGTCTTGGAATCTTATTTTCTTCCAGTGATATTAAATACAAATGGTTGAGGGCAATACTATATCCTTTGTTTAAAATGGCTTTTGGGCATAAGAATCAGAGAGTTATTTTTCAGAATAAAGGTGATAGAAATTTATTATTAAACTGGGGAGTGCTGTCTAAGGAAAAGCCTGTAATGATTCGTGGTTCAGGGGTGGATTTAGAATTATGCCCTTATTTAGAAGAACCTGATGCTATACCTATAGTCGCTTTTGCAGCGCGACTGCTGATTGATAAAGGTGTGGAGGTTTTTGCAGAAGCATCGCGCATTTTGAAATCTAGGAATGTTGAGGTGCGGTTTTGGTTAATAGGTGAGCCGGACTCTGGTAATGCAAATACAGTAATAGAAGCACGGCTAGAACAATGGGAGATCGATGGTCTTGTTGAGTTATGGGGCTATAGGACTGATATTTCTAATTTGTTTTCACAAGCCAACATAGTAACATTACCATCCTTTTATGGTGAAGGTCTGCCTAAAGTATTGATTGAAGCGGCAGCGTGTGGGCGAGCGGTTATCACTACAGATCACCCCGGTTGCCGTGATGCGATTGAGGAAGGTGAAACGGGGATACTTATCCCTATAAAAGATCCACTTGCATTAGCGGATGCTATTGAGTTTCTAGTTGATAATCCTGATACCCGCAAAGCAATGGGTGCTGCTGGACGAAAGTTGGCTGAGCATGAATATGCTATTAGACATATTGTTGCGGCACATATGAAAATCTATGGTGATTTGATAAAGAAATATTAACAGTAATGTAACTGCTTTAATTTATTGAGTTAGTGTGAGTTTATAATAGTTTAAATTTGTAAAGAGTAAATTATGATCCCAGTAATCATGTCTGGCGGAAGCGGCACTCGCTTATGGCCTTTGTCACGTAAACAAAAACCGAAACAGTTTATTGCTTTATTTGGCGATAATACGATGTTTCAAGATACCTTACATCGAGTGGTGGATGTGGACGGTATGCAGAGTCCAATTGTTGTGTGTAATAGTGACCATCGGTTTATGGTTGCCGATCAGTTACACCAGTTAAATATTGATGATGCGGCGATAATGCTGGAGCCTTTTGGTCGTAATACCGCGCCTGCGCTTGCTCTTTCGGCTTTGCAGTCTATGTCTAATGGCAATGATCCTGTTCTATTGGTTTTGGCGGCAGATCATGTGATTGAACATGTTTCTAAATTTCATACTGCTATAGCGATTGCTGAAAAACAGGCTGAAGAAGGGTTGTTGGTGACATTTGGTATTGTGCCAACATCGCCTAATACGGGCTATGGTTATATTCAGGCTAAGGATAAAGGTCAATTGAGTGAGATTAAGGCTTTTGTTGAAAAGCCTGATTTAGAAACAGCAAAGGCTTATGTTGATTCGGGGGATTATTATTGGAATAGTGGCATGTTTATGTTTAAGGCTTCTACTTTAATTTCAGAGCTTGAAAAGTATTCTCCTGATATTTTGGCTGCTTGTCGAGATGCCCTAGAAAAGGGTAGTAATGATTTAGATTTTATTCGTTTAGATAGCAACGCTTTTGATAGTTGCCCATCAGATTCTATAGATTATGCTGTTATGGAGCATACGGATTGTGCAGTTGTAGTACCGTTAGAGGCGGGGTGGAGTGATGTGGGTTCATGGTCTTCGCTTTGGGAATGTGCAAACCATGATGCACAAGAGAATGTATTGCATGGCGATATTGTTATCCAAGATGTTCAACAGTCATATATCCACAGTGAAAACCGGTTAGTGACTGTGTTAGGTTTAGATAATGTTGTTGTGGTTGAAACCGCAGATGCAGTGTTTGTTTCTAGTAAAGAGGCTGCTCAAAATGTTAAAAGTATTGTTGAGACATTAAATAAAAGTAAACGTCCTGAGACTGAGAATCATCGACTTTGTTATCGTCCATGGGGGCATTATGATGCTATAGATAAGGGGGAACGTTTTCAGGTTAAACGTATTACGGTTAATCCTGGTGCATCGCTTTCATTACAAATGCATCATCATCGTGCAGAGCATTGGGTGGTGGTAACGGGTGCGGCAGAGGTCACTTGTGATGGTAATGTTATTTTATTATCTGAAAATGAATCTACTTATATTCCTGTTGGGAAGAAACATAGATTACATAATCCTGGTCGAGTGCCGTTAGAGATTATTGAAATACAATCGGGCAGTTACTTAGGCGAAGATGATATTGTTCGCTTTGGTGATAATTATCATCGTTGTTGATCTATATGCGCAGAGACAGCGACTTGCAGTAGCATAATTAAAACAATCAAATAAAGACGTGCAACAATGATAAACATCAACATTAATGAACTTATGAGTACTAGTGGTGTTCAATTTGGCACTAGTGGTGTGCGTGGATTAGTTAGTGATATGTCTGATCAGGTCTGCTTTGCCTATGTTACTGCCTTCTTGCAATATCTTAATGAAAAAAACCTTATCCCAGAAAGTAAACAGATTGGTATTGCGGGTGATTTGAGGCGAAGCACCCCTGGAATCATGAATGCAACCGCCGCCGCGTGTATTGAAATGGAGTTAAGCCCCGTTAACTATGGCTATATTCCATCCCCTGCTATTGCTCTTTATGGTTTGCACTGTCATATGCCTACCATTATGGTTACTGGTAGTCATATTCCTGATGATAGAAATGGCATCAAATTTAATACGCCATTCGGTGAGATATTAAAGCTAGATGAAGAGGCTATTCGCGGCCAACAGATATCTATTGATGATGCACTGTTTGATGAGCGCAAACAATTAAAACAAACAGATTTATTAAAAGATATTAATTCGGATGCAGAGAAACATTATATTCAACGATATATAAACTTTTTGCCTCGTCATTGCTTGTTAGGTAAGCGTATTGGGCTGTATGAACACTCATCCGTAGCGAGAGGTTGTCTGAAAATAATTCTGGAACAACTGGGGGCAACGGTTACTTCACTAGGGCGAAGTGAGAGCTTTATTTCTGTTGATACTGAGGCAATTCGACCAGAAGATACCTCCTTAGCTAAGCAATGGGCACAGAAATATGACTTTGATTGTATTATCTCCACCGATGGTGATGCAGATAGGCCTTTGATTAGTGATGAAAATGGCAATTGGTTGCGTGGTGATGTTGCGGGTATTCTTTGTGCTAACTATTTACAAGCAGATATTGTTATTACGCCAATTAGTAGTAATACCGCTGTTGAAAAGAGTCGATTATTTAAACAGGTTTTCTTAAAAAAGATTGGTTAACCTTATGTTATTGAGGCAATGCAGCAGTCACAAATAGCAAGTAAAGAGCAAACGATAGTGGGTTATGAAGCTAATGGTGGTTTTTTACAGCAAACCGTTATCAGTAAAGATAATATAATACTCTCTCCGTTGCCGACGCGAGATGCTGCAATTGTTCCTATTGCTATTTTGTTACTCGCTCAGCAGGAAAATAAGACGGTTTCTCAGTTATTACAAACACTGCCACAGCGCTATACCTATAGCGATAGACTGAAAGGCTTTGCAACAGAAAAAAGTCAGCAATTGATAAAGAGCCTTGTATCGAATAGTACTGAAATTAATCTACGTAATATTAAAACATTACTTCCAACATTAGCTGATCCAGTGACAATTGATACCACTGATGGCGTACGTATCACGCTAGATACTGAGGATATTGTACATTTAAGACCTTCAGGAAATGCGCCAGAGCTAAGGTGTTATTGTGAGTCGTCATCAATGAGTAAAGCGGTTGAGTTATGTGAGCAGGTTATGACTTTTGTTTTAGGGTTATAGATTATGAGTGTCTTAGTTACAGGTGCAACAGGGTTTGTTGGTAATGCTCTGATAAAAAACTTACTTTTAGATGATTATCATGTAGTGGCTACTATTCGTAGTGAGCAAAGTATTCTAGGTTTGGGTATTGAAGCAGTTAGTGTAGGAAATATATCGGCTAAAACTGACTGGAGTAAAGCATTAAATGATGTTGATGAGGTGATTCATTGTGCTGCACGAGCCCACATTCTGAATGATTCTGTTGCAGATCCTTTGGCTGAATTTCGGCAAGTGAATACGGCAGGAACTTTAAACCTAGCAAGACAAGCGACAGAGGCTGGCGTTCGGCGGTTTGTTTTTATTAGTTCTATAAAGGTGAATGGGGAATTGACTGAAGGCGAGCCGTTTTCTTCAGATGATAAATTCATACCAACTGATCCTTATGGCTTGTCTAAATATGAAGCCGAGCAAGTCTTATTGACTTTGGCAAAAGAAACTGGCATGGAGGTGGTAATTATTCGACCAGTGCTGGTATATGGTTTGGGCGTTAAAGGCAACTTTGCTAGTTTGCTTAAATGGATGAAAAAAGGCATTCCTCTACCTTTCGGTGCGATTCATAATCAGCGCTCATTCGTAGCACTAGATAATTTGGTCAGTTTTATTATTCATTGTATCGATCACCCTAAAGCGGCAAATGAGGTTTTTTTAATTTCTGATGGTGAAGATGTTTCAACCACTGAATTATTACGCAAAGTAGCGCATGCCTTTGGTAAAAAAGCATTATTAATACCTGTCCCTGTCAGCTTAATGACCTTGATGGCTAAATTGTTGGGTAAAGGCGATGTGGCTAATCGTTTGTTTGGCTCCTTGCAGGTAGATAGCTCAAAGGCGCACGGTTTATTGGGTTGGGAGCCTGTGATTACAATGGATGAGCAGTTGAAGAAAATGGCAGAAGTGGATCCATCATGATTTGATTTAAGAATTTTGTGGCTTAGTTTTGTTAAAGTTATTAACAGGGATGGTGTGATGCATTAATAATGTGTCTATATAGTCATAATATTGATATATTGGTTATTGTGTGATTATATAGCCTCAGAAGAGGTGCGTATGTTATATCGTGAAAAAATAGGAGTACAGCTTAAAGCGGTACGTAAAGACAAAAAGATGTCTCAATCTGAGGCGGCTGATTGTATCGGTATTGATCGTTCTATAGTTTCTAGAATTGAGACAGGGCGGTACACGGGTTCATTAAAGATTTACGAGCGTTATTTAGCCTTAATGGGATATGTTTTAACTGTTGAAACAGAAGAACCTCAGCAAACTGATTTTGATACTTTGAGCGAGCTATTTAAGGATGACTGAGCTTCGGTTGCCATCGTCTATTGAGCAGTTATTTGTTCAATATGATCAAGGTGAACATACTATTGATTTAGGTCTTCTGACTCATGGAACGCACCATGCGTTTCAATATACTCAGCAAGTGCTTTCTATTTCACTGACGATGAAGTGTCGAGATGATGCTTATAATCATGGTGCTATTCATCCAATCTTTAGCCAAAACCTTCCTGAAGGCTTTATCCGACGCTATATTTCTGAGAAATTAGCACGATATGGAAAAATCAATGATATGTATTTTTTGGCTCTACAAGGGGCGAATGGTATTGGCACTTTAGATTTTGATGCCGGTATAAATTTACCTAACGTTGAGCAAATAACGCTGACAGAAATCTTATCGTGGCAAGCGAAAGAAAAATTATTTCCTCTGTTGTTGGAAAAGTATTACCTGAGAGGGATATTGTCAGGCGTTCAACCTAAGGTCATGATTAATCCAGAATGTCAGAGCCGTGTAGCTGTGCAGCAACAAGGTTTAATCGTTAAAACTTATGATGAAGAGTACCCACTGCTTACCGTAAATGAGTTTGTGTGTATGGAGGCGGCTAGGCGTTGTCAGTTAGAGCCTCCAAAAACTTATTTATCAGAAAATCTTGAAAATTATGTTATTGAGCGCTTTGATAAAGTAGATGGTCAGCGGCTAGCTTTTGAAGATTTTGCAACGTTGATGGGCAAACAAGGCGATGAGAAATACAATTCCAGTTATGAATCATTACTGAAAGCTGTTCGCTTATATACGGGTTCAGTTATTCAAGTTGAAAAAGCGTATAAACTCATCGTCTTTAATTGTCTGATAGGCAATGGTGATGCCCACCTTAAAAACTTTGCTTTGCAATATACGCTAGGTAAAAAAGATATTGTTTTGGCACCACCTTATGATATTACTCATACCATCATCTATGACAGTATTGATAATCATATGGCATTGAGCATGAAAAAAAGTAAGGCATTTCCAAATAAAAATGTTTTGATTGATTTAGGCGTTGCTGCTGGTATTAATAAACCAGCTGATATAATTGGTTTTATGGCGGATAATATCAGTGATTACCTTCGGCAGTCACAAGAGATAAAGTTAATCAATGGTTTACGAGCTTCTATTGAAAGTTCATTGGCTCTTGCTAGAGCTAATAGGCCTTTAAGAGAAGGTTATCGCCACTTAAAGAAAAAGAAATATAATTGAGCTGAATTGTAGAATGCCCTGTTTTTAATTGATCTATAAGTTTTGGCAGTCAATTATGTTCAATTTTTATTTGGGTTCGCCTAAGGTAGAGACAAGGCATGCCTTGTCTCTACAGTCCCAAGTGATTACGTATAAGCTTCAGCCATTTTAATGGGTAAAGGCTGTTGATTTAAGCTCCCTCGGCAGACCGCTTCTGAGCTATTATTTAATCTCTTAACTTTGTTAGGTGTTAGATTAAGCTTATCAGGTGTTGCTAGCCCGATCTATTGAAAATCATCAGAATGATTGGTAGTGGTAAAGAATATTAGGCATAGAAGCGCTTCACTACGATCAATCTTGGCATGGC
>JAUVAA010000023.1 GCA_030591965.1 bacterium | reverse complement strand
TGGTGTGTAAGGTCCCAAAGACTAAATGACCCGTTTCAGCAGCTGTTAGAGCAAGGCGAATGGTTTCTAAATCACGCATCTCACCGACTAAAATAATGTCGGGATCTTCACGTAAGGCTGAACGCAAAGCGTTGCTAAAGCTTTGTGTGTCTCTATGAACCTCCCGTTGGTTAATCAGTGATTTCTGGCTGTTGTGGACAAATTCTATTGGGTCTTCAACGGTTAAAATATGTTCGTAGCGAGTTTGGTTGATATGATCGACCATTGCCGCAAGAGTTGTTGATTTACCAGAGCCCGTTGGGCCGGTTACTAGAACTAAACCACGTGATTTTTCAGTTAATTCGGCGAAAAATTTAGGCGCGTTTAAATCCTCCAAAGATAAAATATCTGAAGGAATAGTTCTAAAAACGGCTGCTGCGCCACGCTCTTGGTTGAATGCGTTAACACGAAAGCGAGCTAAACCGGGTAGAGAAAAAGAGAAATCAGTCTCAAAAAATTCTTCATAATCACGACGTTGCTTATCATTCATGATGTCGTAAATTAACGCATGCACTTCTTTATGGTCAAAGGCATCAATATTAACTCGACGGATATCGCCATCGACACGAATCATGGGGGGAAGCCCAGCGGATAGATGTAAATCTGAGGCTTTGTTTTTAACAGAAAACGCGAGTAATTCAGCAATATCCATAAAGGCTCCTTGCGGGTAGGGGAATAATGTAAAAGTGATTAGTTATACCATAGCTTATGTCTTTAATTTTTTAAAGGAGTAGTGTCTAATAATGCTAACTAATTTTATCGTATACCTAAGTAATGACTTTAATAGCTAGAAAATTATCCAAAATTCTTTATGAAATTCGTGCAGCTGAGTTGCACGCGCAACGTAAAATCGATTCAGTGGCGTTGTTGGCGGTTAGCAAAACTAAACCGAGTCTCGACTTGATACAAGCCTATCAAGCAGGGCAGCGTCATTTTGGTGAAAGTTATTTGCAAGAGGCATTGCTTAAACAGAGGGAATTGGCCTGTTATCAAATTACTTGGCACTTTATTGGGCCAATACAATCGAATAAGACACGACTTATTGCCGAGCATTTTTCTTGGGTGCATAGTGTTGATAGGCTAAAAATTGCCCAGCGTCTCAGTGAGCAACGCCCCGCACATTTGCCGCCATTGAATGTTTGTATCCAAGTGAACATTAGCAATGAAGCCACTAAGTCGGGGTTTTCTTTGGCAGAGTTGCCTGAGGTAATTGAGAAAATTAACTGTTTGCCAAATATAAAATTGCGGGGGGTGATGGCTATTCCACAGCCTGAAACTGATTTTACGCTGCAAAGAGAGCCTTATCGACAACTCTACCAATCAGTAAAATCACTCAATAGGCCTGAATTGGATACCTTTTCTTTTGGCATGACAGGTGATTTAAATGCAGCAATAGCGGAAGGGGCAACTATTGTTCGAGTTGGTACTGCGCTTTTTGGTGCTAGGGGTTAACAGCTTATAAGTGTTTAGAGTGTGTACAAAAGCTCTATGCGCTATTTTCAATGCTAAAAGGAACTGCTTATGCCAAGGTTAAACCGTATTTTCTTAATAAAAGCACATATGATTGTTGCTGCTTTTATTCTACCTGTTGCGCTTATGTTTTTTATCACTGGAGCGCTTTATACTTGGGGGGTTAAAGGAAGCTATTCGAGTGATACGTATATTTTGCAGCTAAAACAACCCGTGCAGAAAAATAAAGAATGGCTTACAGATACCGTTGTTAACGAACTTATGCAGCGATCTATCGCATCACCGTCAGGCAAAGCAAAAGTAAAAAGCGCTGGAACTTCCTTTTATTTTGAATGGACAGGGTCTGAAGTAGATGTGATTTTAGCGCCGAGTGCTAAGCCGAATGAGGCCAAATTAATAATAAAACAGACCAATTTACATCGTTTTTTTGTGCAGTTACATAAAGCTAAAGGTGGTGTAGCATTTAAAGTATATGCCGCTATATTATCGGTTTGCTTGCTGTTTCTCTTTATTTCAGGGTTTATCATGGCCTGGCAAATGTCTAAGTATCGTTTCTTGCTGTTAAGTTCATTTTTCTCTGGGCTGATACTGTTTATTGTCTTAGCAAGTATCAGTTAAGGAGCGCGTCGTAATAATCCTGTAATAATCTTAACCTTACAATAGTCACTATATATTTAGATATTTTATTTGGAGTTGTTATTGTGAAAAAAATCCCTTTCTTAGTTGCTAGCTTCATGTGCAATGAATGAGCCTAAACAAGTTGCAGAAAAAGCGGCTGTAGAGGTTGCTGCTAGTTCAGTGGCTTACAATGTAAATGATTACTATATTGTGTATCAAGATGGTCGTATCTATGCATTTGATGACTTTAAAGTGTACCAAGGGTTTCTTGACCTTGGCGAAACGACTTTTCGTTTTACACGTATAGGTGCTGGTCCTAAAGGCGAAACAGTGGTTTTTGGTTTACGTAAAGCAGATAAGAAAAAGCCAATGGAAAGCGGGGTGCTTAATTTATATGACGGTAAAGCTAAAGAGGTATCAGTTGGCTTTTACGGAGAAGTTGTTGAAGACGGCCGTGTTTATGTATTTAGTGAGTGGGCTGATTTACAGTCATTCATAAAAGTAGGTGAAGCGACATTCCGTTATACAGATATTGGTGCGGGCGCAAAAGGTGAAACACTTGTTTACGTTCTGAATAAGAGCAATAAAAAGAAAAATCCAGTTGAGTTAATGGCAGCTTATAAAGCTAAACGAATGTAAGATTTAGCATCACTGTGTAGAAAGAAAAGGGGCTTTTAGCCCCTTTTTTTGTGCCTTTTTTAGTGTTAGTTTTCAAGGTATTATTCGGGGTCGCTTTGAGTTGCCCCGTAAATCAGCGATAATCTATATTTTTATTATATAGATAGGCGAAAACATGAGTGTATATGTAACGAGCAAAAAGGTCAGATATATTACATCGGTGATTTTTGTTTTATTTATGGTTTTTATCGTTGGTGGTTCTTATTTAGCTCAGCAAGAGCAAGTCGCCTCTGAAAGTACTTCAGCTTCTTAAAATCTTACTTATGTCCAAAAAACTGCTGTTAATTGATGGTTCGTCATTTTTATTTCGCGCTTATCATGCTATTCCCCCTTTAAGTAATGCTGAAGGCATGCCAACTAATGCTATTTTTGGCGTAGCGAATATGCTGCGTCGATTAATTAGCGATCATAAAACCGATTATTTTACAGTCGTATTTGATGCGCCTGGCGGTTCATTTAGAAATGAGTTGTATAGCGAATATAAAGCGCACCGGCCACCTATGCCAGATGATCTCAGAGTGCAAATTCAGCCTTTGCATGACTTAATTCGAGCGATGGGCTTGCCTTTGATTATGGAGTCAGGTGTAGAAGCGGATGACGTTATTGGCGCATTAACGCATTTAGCAGTAGACGCTGGATTTCAGGTAGTTATTTCGACTGGCGATAAAGATATGGCGCAATTGGTTAGCGATCAGGTGACGCTAGAAAATACTATGTCTAATACGGTAACGGACGTGCAAGGAGTCATTGATAAATTTGGTGTAACCCCAGAACAGATTATCGATTATCTCGCTTTAATGGGCGATAGCGCGGATAACATTCCAGGCGTACCGAAAGTAGGACCGAAAACAGCAGCAAAATGGTTGGCTCAGTATCAAACCTTAGAAAATCTAGTAGTACATGCCGATGAGATTAAAGGTAAAGTCGGTGAGAGTTTGCGTGCCAGTCTTGGCGAGTTGCCTTTGTCGAAGGAATTAACGACCATTAAATGCGATTTGGGTTTGCCGCATCATATGGATGATTTGCGCTGCACTCCAGAAGATAAGCAATTATTACAAGAGCAACTAGAGTTGTTAGGTTTCAACGCTTGGTCAAAAAGCCTGAAAAATACGTCTTTTGTACCACATACGCCATCAACCCTAGCAGTTGCGGAAGAGGTTGCTGTCTCTGTAGAGGAGGGGGCTGAAGTTGAATATGAAATGATTGTTACCATGTCGGCGTTTAATCATTGGCTGGATAAATTAAAAGCCGCAGAATTATTTGCCTTCGACACTGAAACAACGAGCCTTGATTACACTGCGGCGGAAATTGTGGGCGTATCGTTTTCTGTAACGGTGGGTGAAGCAGCGTACGTGCCTTTAGCGCATGATTATCCTGGCGTTCCAGAGCAATTATCACGAGATGATATTTTGCAGGCGCTCAAGCCCTTATTAGAAGATCCCACTCATAAGAAAGTCGGCCAGAATTTAAAATATGATGCTAATGTTTTAGCGAATTATGCGATTGAATTACGTGGCATAGCGCAAGATACTATGCTCGAATCATATGTTATCGATAGCACGCGCACTAAGCATAATATGGATGATTTGGCGAAAGTGTACCTGAATCGTAGCACCATTCATTATGAAGATGTGGCGGGTAAAGGCACGAAACAGATTGGTTTTGCTGAAGTGCCCATTGAGCAGGCAGCACAATATGCGGCAGAAGATGCAGATATTACCTTAGCTTTGCACCAGGTTTTAGCGCCTAAATTAGCTGAACATGAAAAGTTAGCTGCATTGTATGAAAATATAGAAATTCCGGTATTAAGCGTACTATCACGTATGGAGCGCGCGGGCGTTTTAATTGATAGTGATATGTTGGCGCAGCAAAGCATGGAGCCGTCTAATCATATTATGGCGATAGAGCAACAAGCGCATGAGATGGCGGGGCAAAGTTTTAATATTGCTTCACCCAAACAAATCCAAGATATTTTATATAATAAATTAAGTCTACCAGTTTTAAAGAAAACGCCCAAAGGCCAGCCTTCTACTGCAGAATCAGTTTTGCAGGAATTAGCGGAAGATTACCCTTTACCTGAGTTAATTTTAAAACACCGCAGTATGAGCAAGTTAAAATCGACTTATACTGATAAATTACCGCTACAGGTTAGCCCTAAAACGGGGCGAGTGCATACCTCTTATCATCAAGCGGTTGCCGCTACAGGGCGCTTGTCATCGTCGAATCCTAATTTACAGAATATTCCTGTACGTAGTGCAGAAGGGCGTAAAATTCGCCAAGCTTTTATTGCCCCTGAGGGCTATAAAGTTGTTGCTGCGGATTATTCGCAAATTGAATTACGCATTATGGCGCATTTATCGAGTGATGAAGGCTTGTTAGATGCGTTTGCTAAAGGTGAGGATATTCATAAGGCAACGGCTGCCGATGTTTTTGGAGTTAATACTGATCAAGTCACTACTGATTTGCGTCGTTCTGCTAAAGCGATTAATTTTGGTTTGATTTATGGCATGTCCGCTTTTGGTTTGGCTAAGCAATTAGGATTGGGACGTAATCAAGCTCAAGAATATATTGATTTATATTTTTCTCGATATCCGCGTGTTAAGCAGTATATGGATGATACGCGCGAATTGGCGAAGGAGCAGGGCTATGTTGAAACTGTATTAGGGCGGCGCTTATATTTACCTGAGATCCATGCTAAAAATGCTGCTAGACGGCAATATGCAGAAAGGACTGCGATTAATGCGCCTATGCAAGGCACCGCCGCGGATATTATTAAGTTAGCGATGATCGCGACCGATAAATGGATACAAGATGATCAGCCCGACATTAAAATGATTATGCAAGTGCATGATGAATTGGTGTTTGAAATGGCGGAAGCTAAGGTTGATGAGTATAGCGTTAAGATTAGACAGTTAATGTGTACGGCAATCACCCTAGATGTACCTTTAGTGGTCGATATTGGTGTCGGTATAAATTGGGATGAAGCGCATTAGAGTGCTGTCCACTGTGATTCTTTATATGAGAGGTGTACGCCGCTGATGAATGACGCAGAAGAGAAGTTTATTGTCTATGTTGAGCGTATGCCCGCCTTTCCTAAAAGTGTGCATAAAGTAATACAACTGGCAGCAGATGTTGATTCGTCGGCAAAAGATATAGTCGCAGTGATAGAAAGCGATCCGATTATGACGGTTAAAATCTTAAAAGTAATTAATTCTGCTTTTTATGCTTTGCCGCAAAAAATCACTTCTATCCAGCGTGCTTTAGTGCATATTGGCATTAACACTATTAAAAATCTAGCTTTAAGTGTTGCTGCTATCGGGGTTTTAAATCCTCATAATGAAGCGGGCTTTGATACCGATTTGTTTTTACAGCATTCTTTGGCTGTGGCTGTGTTGAGTAAAAAACTCGCAGAACGTATGGGTGTGCCTTTGATGCACAGTAGTGATTATTTTGTTGCTGGTTTATTACATGATTTTGGCAAAATTGTTTTCGCAGAATTTATGCCGCATGAGTTTAAATTGGCATTAGAGCAAAGCAAAGTGCAGCAGATTGATTTGCATTTAGCAGAGCTTGAAATTATGGGCATTAATCATGCTCAAGCGGGACGCATGCTAGCATTGAAATGGGAGTTGGCAGAAAATTTGGCTAATGCGATTGATTTACATCATAGCGTTGGGCGAGGTGAATTATTGGTCGATTGTGTGTTTGCTGCTAATCAAATAGCTAAAAAAATGCAAATAGGCGATGCGGGGAATCCTATCATTGATTCTTTTTCGGAAGAATTAGCGAATGTATTTGGTATGTCTTTGGATGAGTTAACTGCTAGTTTAGGTGACGTGTCGCTGATTAAATCTGAAGTACAACAATTTATGCAGGCATAAGGCAATGAAATTTAAGTTTTGGGGTGTGCGGGGTTCAATTCCAACCCCTGGAGCGAAGACCAATAAATACGGTGGTAATACCACCTGCATTGAGATTAGAACGGCTAATGATGAGCTGATAATTCTTGATGCAGGGACGGGCATTCACCAATTAACGCAAACGCTGTTGCCGAAGATGCCGATTGATGCGCATATTCTGATCACGCATACTCACTGGGATCATATTCATGGTTTACCTTTTTGTACGCCGATTTATATTGCAGGCAATAAGTTAACGATTTATGGTGGCCAAGATTTAAAAACAGGCGAGGGTATTGAACGAACCTTAAAAGTGCAAATGCAGCATTCATTTTTTCCTATAGCGGAGCATGAGTTAAAAGCCGATGTCAGTTATAAAACGGTAAAAGCTGGGGAAAAATTTTGTATTGCTGATGCGACCATTACGCCGATCTTGCTTAATCATCCTGTGATAAATTTTGGTTATCGCATTGATTGTGATGGGAAATCCCTGTTTTTTACTGGCGATTATGAGCAGCAAGTTAATATTTATGAGCCTGAAGATAGGGAATATTTAGAATTCGAGCAGATGATTGAGGAATGTGTCGATTCGCTTGTCGAGCTCATACGCGATGTTGATGTGTTAATTATAGACAGCTCCTTTACTGAGGAAGAATACCTACACAAAAAGAATTGGGGGCATGGAACTTATAGTTCAGCGATTAAATTGGCAAAAAAAGCAGGTGCGAAAAAATTATTTTTTACTCACCATGAGCCAACACGTACTGATGCCGCATTAGATGCAATTTATGCTGAGTTATTAAAAAATAACCCAGAGTTAGCTTGTGAGCTATTTATTGCTCAAGAAGGTTTGGAAGTCGAACTATAGCCAGAAAAATGGGCAATGTATTTGTTGCTTATAAGTGTTATCGCTATATTTCCTGTATGTGCGCTGGAATTATAGCGATAGGTGTTGCGATGAAAAACGCTAGTTTATTAGCACCTCAATTTCTGGCGTTATTTCATCGCTAGTATTTGTACTAGGCGCTTGAAACCACTCGTCTAAGCGTTGATGAATTTCATCGACGCCGCTCTTTTTTAATGCAGAAAAAAGTTGTAGCGTAATGGGCATTTCTAGGTCTTTTAATTCACGTTGTACGCTCAACAAGGTGTTTTTTGCGGCACCATAATTTAGCTTGTCAGCTTTGGTCAGTAAAATATGTAGTGGTTTTTGACTGTAGTTACACCACTCGATCATTTGTCGGTCAAACTCTGTTAATGGGTGGCGAATATCCATGACTAAAATAATGCCATATAAAGACTGACGGTCGCTTAAATACGTCTCCATTAAGAGCTGCCACTTTTTCTTTATTGCCACAGGCACTTTAGCGTAGCCATAGCCAGGTAAATCGACAAAGCGCTGCTGCTCGTCATTAAGTGTGAAAAAATTAAGTAACTGTGTGCGTCCTGGTGTTTTACTGATTCGAGCTAATGCTTTTTGGTTAGTTAAAGTATTTAAAGCACTCGATTTTCCCGCATTAGAGCGGCCTGCAAAAGCGATTTCCCTGCCTGTATCCGCAGGTGCTAACGTTAATTCGGGAGCGCTAAGAAGAAATTTAGCCTGATAGTAGAGAGAGTTCATACTTATCTCGTGTAGAGGGTTTAATTAAATTAGAGTAGAATTTAACCTAGTATTGTACATAAGATTACCTTATGTTTATTTTATTCCGAAAAGGGGAATCTAATGAAGAAAAGTCTATTAGCGTTGTCGGTATCGATTGCTTTGCTAAATATCTCAGGTATCGCGCAAGCTAAAACTGATGTTGCGGCAGCTACTAATGTTGCTGCGGGAAAGGCAAAAAGTGCATCTTGCGCTGGCTGTCATGGTGAAGATGGCAATAGTATGATGCCGTTATTTCCTAAACTAGCGGATCAAAATGAAGAGTATTTAGTCAAGCAAATGGAGGCATTTAAAGATGGTACGCGTACAGATGCGACCATGAGTGCGATGGTTGCAGGTTTGAGTACTCAAGATATGCAAGATATCGCGGCTTTTTATGAAAAGCAAAAAGTAACCCAGAATACCTTGCCGCCACTTGAGTTAGACGATGAGGATGAAGAGGAGTCGGCAGTAGAAGAGCCCTTAACTGAAGAAGAGGCTTTAGCTACCGCCAAAGAAAAAGAAGAAGCGAGTAAACAAGCAGCGCAAGAGCAACAGGATGCATTGTTAGCGTTAGGCTATGATGTTTATCGTAATGGTGATTTAGAACGTGAAATCTCAGCATGTATTGCCTGCCATGGCCCTTATGGCGAAGGTAATAAACCAGCTTCCTTTCCGGCATTACAAGGACAGCATGCAGATTATTTAATTAAAACCTTAACTGATTTTAAAAATAATGTACGCAGTAATAACCCTGACAATATGATGCATATGATTGCTAATAAAATGACTGATGAAGAAATCAAAGGCATTGCTTATCATGTATCTGTAATGAAAAGTAATTAAGCGCGAATTTTATCAAGAAAGGATATAAGAATGTTAAAGAGAATAAAAACAGGGCTTGCAGTAAGTCTGTTTGTGTTTGCAGGTTTAAGTTTTGCGGCAGGCCAGGGTTATGAAAATTTAAAGGCAATACAGCCCACTCAAGATGCTGATAAAGTCGAAGTGATTGAGTTTTTTTGGTACGGTTGTCCGCATTGCTATCAATTTGAGCCAGCAATAGAAGCCTGGAAAGCAACTCTTCCTGATAATGTTAACTTTATCCGTCAACCAGCAGTATTTAGCTCTTTGTGGGGTAAGCATGCAAAAGCTTATTTCACAGCTGAAGTTTTAGGTGTAGTGGATAAAGTTCATGCTGATTTTTTCCATGCGATACAAGTTAAGAAAGAAAAATTGGCTAGTGAAGATGATTTGGCTGATTTTTTTGTGGCTCATGGTGTAGATAAAGCCGCGTTTCACGATGCTTATAACTCTTTTATTGTCGATACTAAAATGCGTCAAGCGAAAGCAATGGGCCCACGTTACGGCATCACTGGTGTTCCTGCATTAGTCGTTAACGGAAAATACTTGGTTAATGGTCGTAGTGCTGGTGACAAGGGCATGATTAAAGTTGTGAATGAGTTAATTGCACAGGAAAGTAAATAAACGCCTGCATAAGCTATGTGTTAGATTGACCCCAAAGGCGTATTACAGCGCCTTTGGTTTTCTTAAATTATAGGTAGAATGGAAAATGAGTTCGTCAAGCTCTGAAATTACTAAGTGGAAAGATAAATACTATAATGCATTAGACGAGTTGGAGTTACTTGAGACTTCAACGAAAGATACGGGTGCGCTTTTTTGTCGGGCGCTGATTCGACTATCGCTTGCGACAAAGGGTTTTAACCAGCAGTTAGATCCGCATTTATTAAGGTTACGAAATCAATTAAAGCAAGGCATTGCTAATTCTAAACTTAGCAATGAGTTAACTAAATTCTCTGAAGCTTTATTGCGCTTTGAGGACGGTAGTGCTGAAGAGCCCTTGCAGGATGCGAGTTTGCTATTTGGCTTCTTAATATCCCAAGAAGCAAATACAGATAAAGTCAGCGCCTTAAATTTATTGCGTGGTCAATATGAAACGGGAAAGATAGCAGGCGCTAAGGAACTGCTTAGATTGATGGCAGAGCTGTGTGCTCCAGAAACACTTGAAGTAGGTCACTGTACGAGTGATTTAAACGCATTTGGTGCTAATTTAGATATAAACTTCATTTGTGAGCAGCTTGTCCAGCTTATTCAAGGTATGGATATGCCTGATACATCACTGGCAGATGCTAAGAAAATCACGCAAGAGTTAAAAGAGCCACAGACAGAAGATAGCTTTCGAGACAATGTGGATGCTGCATTAGCTCTTTTACAGAATATTAAAAAATATGAGCAATTTGAAAAAAAAGAAATGGAAATATTTCTTGCTCATGTTACGCAACAATTGGCGAGCTTAGGGGCAAATGCTAATGGTGTTTCTGGCTCAACAGAAAAAATACGGGCTAAAAGAAATAATTTAGACTTGACAGTTGCTACGAAAATGCAGGCATTACAAGTAAGCTCGGCAAATGCGACTAAGTTAGAGCCATTAAAGCAGCTGATTAAGTCAGAGCTAGATAATATAAGTGCACAAATGCAAACGCATAAGCAAGAAGAGAAAAAACAACAGGCTGAAGCTGATCAACTTGTCGCTGTTATGGCGGCTGAAATTAAGTTGGTAAAAGCGGAAGCGCAATCGCTAAAAGAAAACCTTAAGCAAGCTTCGGCACAAGCATTAACGGATGCATTAACCCACTTACCTAATCGTTTAGCTTATGATCGTCGTTTTGAGGCTGAATATGCGCGTTGGAGACGGAATAAGGAACCATTAAGTTTATTGGTGTGGGATATCGATCTTTTTAAGAAAATTAATGATAACTACGGTCATAAAACCGGTGATAAGACTCTCATTATTATTTCTAAGTTATTGAGTAAGTATTGTAGGGAAACTGATTTTGTCTCGCGCTTTGGCGGTGAAGAATTCACTATGTTATTGTCTAATACCAGCAGTGAAGCGGCTTTAGTGCTAGCAGAAAAAATCCGACGGATTATTGAAAAAACTGGCTTTAATTATGCGGGACAGGCGATTAATATTACTATTTCTTGTGGCATTGCTGAGCTGAAAGTCAATGATACTCAAGAAACTTTGTTTGTACGCGCGGATAAGGCGCTTTATGAAGCAAAGAAAAAGGGTCGAAATCAGTGTGTGATTGCTTCTTGAATTGTATTAAATAGCTTGTTTTGTGGGAGCGACTTTAGTCGTGTTGTCGTGGCTGTAGCCACTCCCACAGAAAGCGTTCGCAAATTATTTAACTAAATCAGACGGTACTTCAGTCACAGTGGGTTTGTCTTGTTGAGCTACTTCAGATAACGGCGATCCTTGTCTATTGCCTTCCCCATATAACACCATTCCAGACATAAATAAGATCACGCTTACACCAACAATGATATATCGGCTCGGTTTCTCCATCCAAAATAATAGCCAGTTAGGCTTGATTAAGCCGACTACTAATATACCAACGGCTAAAATAAGCAAGTTAAACGCCCAGATAATCATAATATTTCCTGTTACTTAAAAATAAACGTATATTGTACTGATTCGAGAATGAAAGAAAATAATTTTTAAGGAGAACTTCAATGTTGGAATGGTTAAATGCAAATATTGCTTACTGGCATTGGCTGGTTTTTGGGCTATGCTTAGCAATGGCAGAAATTATGTTACTAAGTTTTGTTTCTTTATGGTTTGGCTTAAGTGCGATTATAGTTGGGCTATTGGTATGGGTTTATCCGGTTTCATTTACTCTGCAGTTGTTAATATGGATTGTGCTCTCTATTTTTATTGTTTTTGCTTGGTTTAAGTGGGTTTCACCTCACTTCAAGAATAAAACTTTTTCCGGTATGGCGCGTGAAGGTATGCTTGGGCAAACAGGCACGGTGATTGAATATAATTCTGTGCATGAGGGGCGAGGTAAATTACGTTTTCCAGCGCCTATTTTAGGTAATGATGAGTGGCAATTTATTTGTACTGACTCAATTGAGGTTGGTAGTCGAGTGATTGTGCGTGAATTTTCAGGTAATACATTAATTGTTTCGGCTAAATAATAGTTGATAGTGTTAGTTAATTTAAAAGGGAGTTAATAATGGAAGGCTTATATATTGTCGGTGCATTCGTTGTTTTAGTGATTGTCACCGTTATCAAAGGGGTAAGAATTGTTCCTCAAGGCTACAAACACATCGTTCAGCGTTTAGGTAAATATCATCAAACCCTAAACCCAGGGCTTAATTTCGTGATCCCGTATGTTGACTCGGTTATAGAAAGAATTACCACTAAAGATATTGTTTTAGACATTCCTTCACAGGAAGTTATTACACGCGATAACGCAGTGATTGTGGCTAATGCTATCGCCTATATCAATATCGTTTCTCCAGAAAAAGCGGTGTATGGCGTCGAGAATTTTGTGATGGCAATAGAAAAGCTTATTCAAACATCGCTTAGAGCCATTATTGGTGAAATGTCCCTAGACGATGCTTTATCATCTAGGGATCATATTAAAACGAAGTTAAAAGATGGTATCTCTGATGATATTGCTGATTGGGGAATCACTTTAAAAACAGTAGAAATTCAAGATATTAACCCATCACAAACCATGCAAGCATCCATGGAAGAGCAGGGGGCTGCTGAAAGAGAGCGTCGTGCAGCGGTGACTCGTGCAGAAGGTGCAAAGCAAGCGGCAATTTTAGAGGCTGATGGGCGTTTAGAGGCTTCACGACGTGATGCACAAGCTAAAATTTTATTGGCGCAAGCGAGTGCTAAAGCGATTGAAAGCGTGGCAGAAGCATTGCAAGGCAAAGATTTGCCTGCTACATATTTGTTAGGTGAAAAATATATTGAAGCGATGCGTGATTTAGCTGAGTCTGATAACGCTAAAACTGTGGTTATACCGGCTGATTTAATTCATGCGGTTAAAGGTATATTAGGAAAATAAGAGTCTATGTAGGGTGGGCTTTAGTCCGCCTTTATGTGGTGTTATAGAACGGAAATAAGGACATTCAATGCATCAAACACTCAACCAAGTTATTCAATCCGCAAGCACTATTATCTTAGGTAAAGAACAACAAATTCGCTTGTCATTATGCTGCTTACTTTCTGGTGGACATTTATTAATCGAAGATATTCCAGGTGTCGGTAAAACGACATTAGCGCATACTTTGGCGAAATTGATGGGCTTACATTATCAGCGTATACAATTTACCAGTGATTTATTGCCTGCAGATATTATTGGCGCGACGATTTACAATCCCGAGGAACATCAATTCTCATTTCATCAAGGGGCTATTTTTAATCAAATGGTTTTAGCGGATGAAATAAATCGAGCCACACCGAAAGCTCAAAGTGCGTTATTAGAGGCGATGGAAGAGCAACAGGTAACAGTAGAAGGGCATACTTACCCTTTACCGCAACCGTTTTTTGTTATTGCTACTCAAAATCCATCACACCAACTGGGTACTTTTCCTTTGCCTGAGTCTCAGCTAGATCGTTTCTTGATGCGTATCGAACTAGGCTATCCAAATCATGATGCAGAGCGAGAATTATTGAGTGGTACTAATCGGCATAAATTAATGGTTACTTTAGAGACGCAGTTACCGGCTGAGAAATTATTGCTAGTGCAGCAAGAAGTCAAAGAGGTGCATGTTTCTTCTGCGTTGCTTGATTATGTGCAAGCCTTAATTAGCTTTACCCGTGAGTCAGATGAGTATCATACTGGTTTGTCACCGCGAGCTGGGCTTGCCTTATTGAGTGCTGCTAAATCATGGGCATATATGCAACAACGTGATGCGGTCATTCCTGAAGATGTACAAGCTGTGCTTGGGCCTGTTGCTGGGCATCGACTACGCGCAGGGCATGCTAATTCCGAAAATATTGTCGCACCTTTGTTAGCTCAGGTAGCTATCCCTTAAATTCCGTTTAGCTGAAGCGGGTGTTGAGCGCTTTAGCATGACTTTTAATGGTTGATCTATGAGTTCTACCGCCGTAGCTAAAAGCATTGCATTAAATTATCGCAATATCTATATTTTGCCGACTCGCCGTGGCTTAGGCTTTGTTATGCTCATCGCTTTGTTATTGTTAATTGCGTTTATTTATAATAATAACCTCGTGTATTTACTGAGCTTTTTATTGGCTAGTTTGTTTTTTATTACTATTTTGCATACCGTTAAGTCCTTGCAAGGCTTGGTGGTTAGCAAAGGTCATAATGCCCCTGTTTATGTCGGTGAATTTGCAGCCAGTAAAATTATTATCAATAACCCCACTTCAGTCACGCGGTATAGCGTGCAAGTAGGGCTTGATAAACACACGCCATTGCAGACAGTAGATATTTCCGCGCAACAAAAACTGCCCTTGAGCTTGGCTTATAAAGCAGACAAACGCGGCTGGTTAGTGATGGCTAGTCCGGCTATATCGAGTTGCTATCCCTTTGGTTTATTTCGCGCTTGGCAGCGGCTTAATTTAGACAGTAAAGCCCTAATTTACCCTCGGCCTAGTATGCAAGATTGCCCTCTACCAGAGCATAATCAAGGCCAAGATCAACAAGGTAATGCGCAAAAAGGCCAAGATGATTTTTATGGCTTACAGAGCTACCAAACGGGCGATAGTATTCGACATATCCATTGGCGCGCTTTTGCTAAAGGACAGGGGCTATATACACGGCAATACAACGGCGCGCAAAGTTCAGAAATCTGGTTAGATTATGAACAAGCAATGGCAGGGAACCAGGAAGAGCGCTTAAGTATAATGTGTCGCTGGGTACTTGATGCCGATGAAGCGGGTGTTGCCTATGGATTTAAGTTAGCTGGTTTGATACTTGAGCCAAATTACGGAGTAGCGCACTCGAAAAAATGCTTAGAGGCATTGGCTTTATTTTAGCTATAAGTGAGAGCCAGCGGAGAGACGTTAATCATATTTGTAGAGCGGACTTCAGTCCGCTTTTTAGCAATGGTGGACTAAAGTCCGCCCTACCGTTTTTAGCTGTCCTATGTTAAGTGGGTAGCCAATAAATGTAATTATCATTTAACCCTTAGAATCTAAAATATGCTCAGTTATCGTCATTCATATCACGCGGGAAATTACGCCGATGTGTTAAAGCACAGTGTCTTAATTCACATACTTGAATACTTAAAAAAGAAAGATAAGCCTTATTGTTATATCGATACGCATGCTGGTGCAGGCATGTATTCATTACGTAGTGAGCAAGCTGTAAAAACTAATGAGTATCAGCAGGGCATAGGTGCGCTATGGCAACAGGATGATTTACCTCCGGCTATTGCTGAGTATAGAGGGCTTATTAAATCGTTTAATGATGCTGGTCAATTAGCTTTTTACCCCGGTTCACCGCTTATTGCTATGGAATTGATGCGTAAGCAGGATCGTTTGTTTTTATATGAATTGCATAATACTGAGATCAACATCTTGGAAGCAGCAATAAAAAGAGATCAGCGGGTTACTGTGCTGCATAAAGATGGTTTTAAAGATTGCCTCAGGTTAATGCCGCCGCAGCAACGGCGAGGATTGGTGTTGATTGATCCCTCGTATGAAATGAAAACGGATTATCAACAGGTTGTTGATACACTTATTCAATTACATAAACGATTTGCCACAGGTACTTATGCGCTTTGGTATCCAGTTGTCGAACGGCAACGCATTAATGAATTAGAGGAAAATATTGCTGCAAGTCAGTTAAGTAATGTGCAGTTGTTTGAGTTAGCGCAGGCAGCAGATAGCGATCAATATGGAATGAATGCCAGTGGTATGATTATCGTTAATCCACCTTGGACATTAAAAGCAGAAATGGAACAGGTTTTACCTTACCTAGCTAAACATCTAGGCATAGATAGGCAAGGTAGTTATCGGATTAAGCAGGTGAAGGCTGAATAAGGGAGTTGGTGTGATGGTGGCGGGGGCTTTTAGTCCTCAATGCTGTTGATTTAAGCCCTCTCTTGCTGGAGAGGGTGGTAAACCATGCATTTATAATCCCCTCATCCCAGCCTTCTCCCTCTGGAGAAGGAGGTTATTCTTAACTAGCAGCAAACAAGAAAAATGAGAGGGAAGTATTAACTTATGGAACAAACAATAAATCAACGGACGCTTATTTTCTTGCTTAGCTCTATAGGCTTAATTACCCTGCCGCATGCGTTTCATGTGCCTATCCCGACTATTAGTTTTTTCTTTGTCCTCCTGATATGGCGCGCTATTGGCATCTGGCGACCTGCTTATTTACCTAATCAATTACTGGTTTTTTTGTTATTACTCAGTGGTATAGGCTTATTGGTTATCATGCATCAAGGTGTGTTTGGTCGTGATGCGGGGACGGCTGTTTTTGTTACGGCCTTAGGACTGAAATTGCTGGAAATTAAAACTCAGCGTGATTTGTATTTGATTACCTATCTCGCCTTTATCGTAGCGGCTACACAATTTCTATATGTGCAGAATATTCTTATGGCGGGTTATACCTTACTCGTTTGTATTAGCTTGTTAGGTACTTTACTTTGTATTAATAGTGGTAGCTTGGGTAACTTGCAATCATTAAAGGTAGCAGGGAAGTTTTTAGCTCAAGCCTTACCTTTAACGATTATTCTGTTTATCTTTTTTCCTCGACTTGAAGCTCCGCGTTGGTCATTTTTACAAGAAGAGAGCAAAGCCATGACTGGCTTGAGCGATACTTTAGAGCCAGGCTCGATCAGTCAATTAGGTCTGTCGGGAGAGCGAGTTTTTCGCGCTAAATTTTCTGGTGCTATACCTAGCAATAGGCAACGATACTGGCGCGGTCCAGTATTCTCCTATACTGATGGTAAGAAATGGGAGCAAACTAAAAAAAAGTATTTTAAGCGGCATCTGGATAAGATAAGTTTTTCCGGTGATGCTTATCAATATAAGATTTTAATGGAGCCGCAAAGTAAAAATTGGGTATTTGCTTTGGATATGCCAGCGGCTTTTGAGTGGCCTTTATATGAGAATGGTAACCACCAATTATTTACTTCTGAACCGCCTAATAAACGCGCAGAATATGAGATCAGTTCCTATGTAAACTACAACACAGGTTACATTACTAAAACAGAGCTTAGCGATAACTTGCAGCTACCCAAACCGCCTGAGCAGCGAGTAGAAGATTTAGTTGAGCAATTAGGCGGCTTTTCAGAAAAACCAGAAACCTTTATTAGTAACCTGTTTTTGCATTTTCGCCAGAATAAATTTTATTACACCTTGATGCCGCCATTGATGGAAGAAAATCCGATTGAGGCGTTTTTATTTGATACGCGAGTTGGATTTTGCGGACATTATGCAACAGCCTTTGTTTATTTGATGCGAGTTGCGGGTATACCGGCGCGTGTGGTCGGCGGTTATCAGGGGGGCGAATATAATGAGGCGGGCGGATTTATAGAGGTAAGGCAAGCGAATGCACATGCTTGGGCTGAAGTTTGGTTGTCTGGTAAAGGTTGGGTGCGATATGACCCGACAACGGCTATTGCGCCTGAGCGAGTTGAGCAAGATGTTAATATTGAACAGCAAATTGCCAATAATGCTGTGAGTTTTGCTCCGGTACAGTTAGATAGTCAGACGCTTTCCTTGCTCAAGCAAGCGCGTAACTTATGGAGTAGTGTTGATTATAGTTGGCATCGCTGGATTATTAATTATGATCGGCAGAATCAAGCGAACTTTTTATCTAAGATAGGTATTAGTGGCTTTAAAAAAATGTTCTATTGGTTGCTCGGCTTGCTGGCAGCGGTTATTTTGGTGTTAGCTATTATGTTGTTTCGTAAACAAAAAACAGTGCTTGATGTTGCGCAAATTTATTACCTGCAAGCCTGTGCTAAATTAGCTGCTGTGGGTTTGCTTAGAGCGGAAAATGAAGGAGCTAATGACTTTTTAGAGCGCGTTACCGAGCAGCAACCTCAGGTAGCGCTGGCATTTGCGCAGATTACGCGTTTATATGTCAGGGTGCGTTATACAAAAGAACCTACTTCGGAGATTTTAGATCAACTGCAAGTTGCCGTTTCGAGCTTTCAAGCTAGGGTAAAATAGGCGTAGTTTTCTTAATAAGTTTATAGGCATTTAATAATGAAATTAGTGACATTTACCCATCAAGGAATTAGTCGAGTGGGCGCGGTGATTGATAATGCTGTGGTCGATAGTTTGGGGCAAACAGCTATTCCACAAACAATGCTAGCATTTCTAACGGCAGGGCAGCCAGCATTAAACGCGTTGCAGCAATTAATCGATAGCAAACAGCAACGTATCGCCTTAAGTGATGTTAAGTTATTGGCTCCTATTCCAAGACCAGGTAAATTTTTAGGTGTAGGTTTAAATTATGCCGATCATATTGCTGAAACGGCCTTGGAAAAACCAGAATATCCGACTTTTTTTACTAAGCAAAGCACTTGTGTGATTGCTCAAGGTGAGGCTATTCATGTGCCGAAAGTATCGGAAAAGTTAGATTACGAAGTGGAGTTAGCTTTTGTTATTGGGCAGCGTTGTCGACATGTTTCACTAGTAAATGCACATAAAGTTATTGCTGGCTATACTTTGGTCAATGATGTCTCGGTACGTGATTGGCAATTTCGCTCGCCAACTTGGACGCTAGGTAAGTCATTTGATACTCATGGACCCATGGGGCCGTGGATTGTCACTGTAGATGAAATCAGTGATCCGCATAATTTGAATTTAAAAACTTGGATAGACGATGAGTTGCGTCAATCATCGAATACCCAGCATATGGTTTTTAATTGCTATGAAATGATTGCTTATTTAACGCAGGCGATGACTTTAGAGCCTGGGGATGTTATTGCAACCGGTACACCAAGCGGCGTCGGAGTTAAAATGAAGCCTCGTGGTTATATGAAGGCAGGGCAAACGGTAAAAATCGAGATTGAGCATGTTGGTTCTTTGGTTAACCCTGTGATTGATGAGCCAGATGACTTTGTTTTGCCGCTATAGTTGATTAATTTACACGGGACAAATGAAAACTGTAGGGCGTGGCTTTAGCCCGCCTTTAGAGTCGATGCGTGGCATTGGCGGGCTAAAGCCACGCTCTACCAATAATATAGAATGTGTCGTGTTAAGTACGTAACCGCTGATTGCAAAGGCTGACTTTAGTTCGCCCAATAGTTTCAGTTTTTACCGCAACAACGTTTAAATTTCTTGCCACTACCACAGGCGCAAGGCGCATTCAGTCCTTGGTTCATTGGGCCTTCACTCGATCCGACAGATTTAACTTTGCCATCTAGGTAAAACCAGTGGCCTTGTTTTTTTACAAAGCGACTGATTTCATTCATTACTTTTGCTTCGTCATCCTGAGTAAAATAGGCTTTAAACTCAACGATACCTTTGCTATCTTTTTCTGTGCCTTTTTTAGTGGAAATAATATCTAAGCTGGTCCATTCGCCCGTTTCTTTGGAGAAATCTATCGCTTCAGGGCGGCTAGGCACATCCCATGTTTGTAATAAATAATCTCCATTACGCATTGCATAGGCAGTAAAGCGTGCACGCATTAAAGCTTTGGCTGTGGTCGCGTGGCTTTTTCCGGAGTGTAGCAGTCCACAGCACTGAGCATAAGAAAGGTCGGAGCCACAAAGGCAGTTGTTAGGCGTAGTCATTTTCAGGTATTAATTAGGTAGGAATGATAATGTTGGTTTGTTTCTTAGAAATATTTTAATTGAACTGCTTAGATATTTAAACATATCCCAACCATCGCTTTAATACTATCTAATTCACTTTGTAGTTTGGTCAGTGCATTGTCGCAGTCTGCTGAGCTTAGCCGTAATTCTTGAATGGCTTGATCAGTGTTGTTAGCTTCATGATTATCGCCGATATTGATATGCGCTAGTAGGCTGTCGTTGAGATAGGTAAATAAGTTGAGCTGATAGTGGTTACCTCGGTAATGCGGGTTATGGTGATGGTATACCACCTCGACCACTTCAGGCGGCATATCCCATGACTTTAATAGCCAGCTACCCAATTCTGCATGATTTACCCCTAAAGAAAATTTTTCTAACTGATATAAGTTCAGTGAGGGGTTTGCTTCTGCAAGGTCAGAGAGTATTTTAAATTCCTTAATAAATTGGTCGGCTAGTAGCGGTAAGCCAATATTATGCATTAAGGCGACGAAAAAAACGGTTTGCGTTTCGAATCTATATTCAGCAGGTAGTTTTTTATTTAAATCAGTCATTAAATGCGTGCTTGCTAAAGCATGTGTCCAAAATGAGCGAGTGCCAATGATGCCTTCTATCGGGGCTTTAAGTGGCGACAATGCCGATAAGCCTAAGACTAGATCAAAGACAAATTGATAGCCGAGTACACGACTGATCGCGTCATGTACACTGGTAATTTTACCTTTATAGCCATATAGCGGGGAGCCTGCCCAGCGAATGACTTGTGTTGTGAGTAAGGGGTCTAGTTCGACAATAGCAGCTAATTTACGTGCATCTGCTAATGGATCTGCTGCTAGTTTCATAATGCGTGCAGCAATACCAGGTAGAGGGGGCAGTTGCTTGATTTGACTCACTGCGGCTCTTAAATCAACCGGCGGAGTTATTGGCGCGCTTTTGCTGTCTATGCATTGAAACGTCCAATTAATTAGCGATGGTTCCATATTGGTATCCTAATTAGTTAAGTTCGAGACGTTTTAGTTTTCTATATAGCGTGCGTTCGCTAATATCCATTTCGGCGGCAATAAGCTTACGGTTGCCTTGGTATTTACTTAGCAACGAATTGATCACATCATATTCCATTCGTATTAGTGGGTTTGTGTTGTTGTGTGATTCCGGTTTGGAGGGCTGGGTATACTCAATCTCTTGGCTCTGTTGCGGCATATAAGTGATGTCATTTTCTGTTATATGTTGATCCGTACAAAGGCTGCAGGCTAGTTGTAAGCAGTTTTTTAGTTCCCTGATATTGCCTGGCCACGTATGTTTTAACAGCTTAATTAGAGCTGGTTTAGCAATGCTATATTGTTGCTCATCACGTTGCCCCAGTTGCGCTAATAAATACTGACTTATTTCAGGGATATCGTGCAATCGTTCGCGCAATGAGGGTACTTGTATGGGAAATACGGATAAGCGGTAATATAAATCTTCACGGAATTGTCCTGCTTTAATCATTTCAGGTAAATTTCTGTGGGTTGCACAAATAATACGCACATTTGATTTTAATGCTGTTGTACTGCCAACTCTTCTGAACTGACCAGACTCCAGAGCGCGTAATAACTTAGGTTGCTGAGCTAAAGGCAGGTCGCCTATTTCATCAAGAAATAAAGTGCCTTTATCGGCCAATTCAAAGAGTCCTTTTTTTGCGCTGGTTGCTCCTGTAAAAGCGCCTTTTTCATGTCCAAAAAGTTCACTTTCAAATAAGTCATTACTGAGTACTGTACAGTCTACTACGACTAATTCATGCCCTTTACATTGGGAATGCTGGTGGATGAAATCAGCGGCAAGCTCTTTACCTGTGCCTGTTTCGCCCATTAAAAAAACAGTCGCGCGCGTGTTAGCTGCTTGGCTTAGTTTTTGTTGGTAGGCGGTAAATGTTGCACAACTACCCGCCATATTCTGCGTGTCGCAGGTTTTTAATGTATTCGTGGCTTGCGTGATGGATTCTCCCAAGTAGATTTTGCCATCGTTATCTAGGAGAGGGTAGCCGCGTATTGTTAGCTGTTGGTCTGCTTGTCTTTCAATTGCATCATAAGCTTCTAGCTTTTGGAATAAGTGCTGATGACGGCAATTAGGCGCTTTGTTACAGCAGGGCTGGTCAATAAAGTCAGCTCTAGAAACAGAGAATTGTTGTTCCCATGCTTTGTTTAATCCCACGATAGTGAGCGTGTTATCAATAATGATAAACGGACGTTCGTGCGTTTCTAATAGAGACTCAAGTGAAATTGAATTTTCAAGCATAGTATCTTTAATTTAAGACAATTCGTCATGACCGTCATTCTGACCTGTCATCGTTGTCAGGGGTGCTGACAAAAATGTCAGTCTAGTGAGGTTATTCTAGTTCAATACAGCTGTATTTCAAGGCTTTTAAAAGTTGGCATCAGGATTGCAATATAAGATTTGTAATTTGAATTTTTTATTGCCACACCTGCTGCAAAGCAGGGCCGGAAAGCTTCAGGTCTTTTGTCATATTAAAGATAGCTGGGTTGTGTAGTCTAAAAGGATAACCTGATGAAAGTATATAAATTGATATTGGCTATTTCAATGATGTTGTTTAGTTTTGTGTCATTTTCTGCGAGTATTCCATTTGATGTTTATGGTACTGAATTAACAACGGGTAATAAATACGCAGGAGGGATTAACCTTGTGCTGGATGGTAAGACGATGAAACACGTAGGTGGAGGAAATATATTAAACAGTGTGCTGGATGGAAAAAGCTTAGCTTATGCATATTGTATTGATATATTACACAGTATAGGGTTAAGAAGGACGTATAGCGCTAACTATAATAATAAGGCTGATTTTTCTGATCGTCCTGAATTAACGGAAGAAAATGGAGGTAAGATTGCATGGTTAATTTTGAATATCGCTGAGACTGCCGTTAAAAAATATCAGCAAGCTGGTTTGCAGGCATTAATTTGGGAGCAAGTTTACGGTGCTTCAAGGTTCACACTTAAGGCCTCTACAAATGATAGGATAGAAACTGCATACCAACAATATTCAGCTGCATTAGTTGGTAATACCGCATCTGTTAATAGAGTGTTATGGATTGACCCTTACCATAGATCTATTGCAAAGCAGGATCTAGTTGCTTGGGGAAATGGTTTTAACTTAGAGGAACCTGCAAGTGTGCCTGCTCCAGCACCTATATTGCTACTTATTCTTGGGTTGTTGGGATTAACTATAGTGTCACGCAAAACGGTTAGAGTTAATGTGTAACTTTCTATGAGCTGTGCCGTTTTCTGTT
>JAUVAA010000139.1 GCA_030591965.1 bacterium | reverse complement strand
CTTTCCTCTTGTTTATGTTATGGGGATAACACGACAAGAGGTATCATGAGTAGACTAACAAGGCAAACGGCATAGCCATTTGCCCAAGCCACCGCCTAAGGCGGTGGATATACAAGACTGATTATATTCATCTGCTTTTGACAGATTTCTTGACACTATCAAGCGCCTGTGCAAATGTGACAGCTTCACAACGCAAACAAGGAACCTCCATGACTATTTCTATAGGCGACCGTTTACCTGCTGGCCAACTCACTGAATGCACCGAGTTCGATGCCGCAACAGCCTGCCCAACTAATCCACAGACACTAGATGTCATAGAGCAATCCCAAGGTAAAAAAATCATCATCTTTGGCGTACCCGGCGCCTTTACTCCGCTTTGTTCCGCCCAACATTTACCCGGATATATTAAGTATGCCGAGCAACTTAAAGCGAAAGGTGCTGATGAAATCTGGTGTTTATCAGTCAATGACGCTTTTGTTATGGCTGCTTGGGGTAAAGAACAAAACGCCGCGGGAAAAGTGCGCATGATGGCTGATGGTAGTGCAATCTATACTCAAGCTCTGGGCTTAGATCGTGACTTGACTAAAGGCGGCATGGGCATTCGTTGTTTTCGCTTTGCCATGTTAGTAGATAATGGAGAAGTTAAATATCTGGGCGTAGAAGGCTCTGGTGAATTTGGTGTATCTAAAGCAGAAACTTTGCTTGAATTGCTTTAAGACAAAACAGAAGTTATTTAGGCATCCTTCAATAAGAGTTAAAAGTAGTTGATACTATGAGAGCGCATAATACGCCCGTCATTCCCGGTGTTTAATCGGGAATGACGGTGAATTTGGTCATTATAATTGTCAACTAAAATATGAAAAATGCCGTTATTTACTATACTTTTTATAAATTAAGCTAGCGGATATAACTTGTAGGACGCGGCTTTAGCCCGCCAATATTTAGCAATAAGCGGGCTAAAGCCGCGCCCTACCAAGCTATTTAGAGTTAAAAAACAGCACCAAACATGACTATGCCACATCGACTTATTTTGCATACCCTTACTACCGCCATCTTATTGTTATTTTTAAGCAGCTGCGAATTCAGCACTACGCCTAATGAGCCATTGCGTATCGCTGCGCATGTTTGGCCGGGTTATGAATTTATGTTTCTTGCGCGCCAAGAAAACTGGTTAGATAAACAGCAAGTCAAGCTAGTAGAAACAAAATCAGCAACAGCTTCACTACAAGCACTTAAAGATGGCTTAGTCGATGGAGCCGCTCTAACTTTAGATGAAGTCTTGCGCGCCCGTGAAATGCGAATCCCGCTAACTGTCGTTCTTGTTTTTGATATTTCTGCTGGAGCAGATATGCTTTTAGCCAAACCCAGCATTAAGCAGCTAAGTGACTTAAAAGGTAAGCGTATTGGAGTTGAACAAGGCGCGCTAGGCGCTGTTATTCTAAGCCAAGCACTACAAGCAGGAGGCTTAACACCTAACGATATTAAACAAGTAGCACTAACTATTGATAATCACGAAAGCGCTTGGCAAGCAGGAAAAATTGACGCACTTATCACCTATGAGCCAGTCGCGGGAAACTTACTTTCAATAAATGCAAGAAAGCTCTATGACAGCCGAAAAACACCAAATATGATTATCGATGTTTTAGCAGTGCGGCAAAGTACTTTAAGCTCTCATAAAAAGGCAATTGAACATTTAATTGCAAGTCACTTCCGAGCCTTACAGCACTTTCAAAGCAATACGCCAGACGCCTCTTATCGTATGGCTACTCATCTAAATGTAGTACCAGAAAAAGTCACCAATAACTACAAAGGCCTATTGCTACCTAATATTAAATACAATCACTTATTAATAGACAGCGAGAAACCTCAGCTCTTACAAAGCACTAAATTATTATCTACTATTATGCTAAAATCGAACATTCTAAGTCAGCCCACTCCCTCGCTAAACTTATTTACCTCAGTCTTTTTACCTAGAACAGCTCTATAAGTTAATACACGGAATGAACCGAGACTATATGCGAATTTTTCAAGCAGTATTACGATCTTACATAAGAAAAATGCCGCGTTATTTCGTAATAGCCTTAATATTCTCTAGCCTTTTCTCAATCAATTCCGTTTTCGCATCCGTAGAGACTAACTACGAACCTGTAAAAATCGGCATTTTGGCTTATCGCCCAAAAGCAGAAACACTTGCCCATTGGAAACCTTTAGAGAACTACTTCAACGAAAAAATACCCCAGCGTAAGTTCAATATTGAAGCCTTCACATACTCTGATTTGAGCAATGCGGTTGCCACTCGGCAAATTGACTTTGTGCTAACCAATCCGGGGTACTATATTCAGCTCAAAGAGCAATACAACTTATCGTCACCACTCGCTAGCCTGATAAAACAAACAAAACAACATACATTATCCGCATTTGCAGGGGTTATTTTTACGTTAGCAACACGTAGCGATATAACTCAACTTAAAGATTTACAAAACCAACGCATTGCCGCCACTAAAACAACCTCGCTCGGTGGCTATCAAATGCAAAGTTTTGCTTTATACCAAGCAGGGCTTCCATTACCTAAGCCAGAACAACTTATTATCACTGACATGCCACATGATAATGTGGTTGATGCGGTGTTAAATAGGCAAGCCGATATTGGCTTCGTACGTACCGGTGTTTTAGAGGCTTTGCAACAGGAGCGTAATTTAGATTTATCTCTATTTAAAATTATCAATAAGCAAAGTGTCCCTAGCTTTCCTTATCTGTTATCAACCCGTTTATACCCTGAATGGCCTATTGCCGCACTACCACATACTGATTCAGAACTTGCCGCTCACTTTACCGCAGCCTTATTGCTATTTCATGATCATGACGAGAAAGTTAACGGCGTGATAGGGTTTAATATACCTATGGATTATTCACCGGTAGAAAATATTTTACGTACCTTGCGCGCCCCTCCCTTTGACACAGCACCTGACTTTACTCTATTAGATATTTGGCAGCGTTATAAACTAGCAATCATCACTGCCACCATATCACTATTATTGATCTTAGTGCTTAGCCTGTACTTATTGATTTTTAATAAGCGCATTATTCAGCAACGCCAACAAATAGCTGAAAAATCAGAACAACAAGGCGCTTTACTTGAAGCTCTGGCTGAAGGTGTTTATGGGCTTGATAATCAAGGTCGATGTACTTTCATTAACCCTGCTGCTCTCAAGTTATTAGGCTATATTGAAGATGAAGTATTAGGTAATCACGCGGCAACTTTATTCCATAGCCATCGATTCCATAAGTGCCCCGCACTAGAAACCTTATTGGATGGAAAAACGCGCCACGCGGAAGAGGTTTTTGCGCGTAAAGATAGCCGTTTAATTACCGTAGCCGTTAATGTAGCCGCTATACACCTTGCTGGTTTGAATTTAGGCGCTGTAGTCGCTTTTAGAGACATTACTCAGGAAAAACAAATCACTGATCGTAACAAAATGCTAGTCACCGCACTAGAAGCCTCACAAACTAGCGTAGTAATAACCGATATAAATGCGAATATCGAATGGGTAAATCCCGCTTTCGAAAAATTAACTGGCTACCAATCTACCGAAGCCATAGGCCATAAGCCTTCGGAATTAATTAAAACAGGAAAGCAGGGCAGTCACTTTTATAAAGCCTTATGGGATACAATTCTGAGTGGCACTTCTTGGCATGGCGAAATCATCAATCACCGTAAAGATGGCAGTTTATATGACGAAGAGCTTAACATCTCACCCGTCATTGACGAGAAAGGTAAAATTCAACATTTTATTGTCGCCAAAAATGATATTTCCGAACGAAAACAGATTGAAAGGCGCATCAAGCACCTAGCGGAGCACGATATCTTAACTGGCCTACCTAACCGCGCCTTATTCAGTGACCGCTTAGAACAAGCACTGCACGTTGCCAAGCGTAATAAAGAGCACCTAGGGCTAATTTTCCTAGATTTAGATAAATTTAAACCGATCAATGATAATTATGGTCATGCGATTGGTGATTTATTATTACAAGAAGTGGCGCTACGCATTACCGATTGTATACGTGAATCAGACACGGTGGCACGTATCGGCGGCGATGAATTCATTGTTGTATTACCTACTATTGAAAGCCAAAATGATGCGCTTATGGTCGCCGAAAAAATTCGCCACGCGCTTAATCTATCCTTTGATTGCCAAGAATATTCATTATCCATTGCCGCTAGTTTAGGGGTTGCAAGCTATCCTGAACACGGCCAAGACCAAGTCAGTCTAGCAAAAAGCGCAGACATTGCCATGTATTACGCAAAAGAATTAGGGCGCAATAATGTACAAATCTTTACGCAAAAAATGCTCGAAGACTCAGCTAGCCAGAAGGCATAATCATTGCCCCTTAACTACCCGACAAAACCCAAAAAGGATGAACTCACGCCATGCTCTTCTCGCAAAAAAAATTAACGCTACCCAATGAAGTTGAGGCATTAGCGGGCCGCGATACTGCAATATGTATTCCTGAGCCACACTTTGTTACAGGAAACCCTATCACTTCACCTTTTCCAGCCACCATTCAAACAGCCATCTTTGCCTTAGGTTGTTTTTGGGGGGCTGAACGTTTTTTTTGGCAACAAGCAGGTGTTTTTAGTACCACTGTGGGGTATGCCGGTGGCATTACGCCAAATCCCACCTATAAAGAACTTTGTACGGGTTTAACAGGACATACTGAAGTAGTAAAAGTGCTATTTGACCCTGAGAAAATTAGCTATCAGGATTTACTCATTTTATTTTGGCAAGCCCATAACCCGACACAAGGCATGCGCCAAGGAAACGATATAGGCACTCAATATCGTTCTGCTATTTACGCAACTACAGAAGAGCAGCTTGATGCAGCCTTAAGCTCCAAACAGCACTACCAACAACGTCTCACACAAGCGGGATTCGGTAAAATTAGTACCGAGGTTTTGCCCACACCCACTTTTTATTATGCGGAAAGTGAACACCAGCAATATTTAGCCAAACACCCAGAAGGCTATTGCGGTCTAGGTGGCATTGGCGTATCTTTCAATCATTAGTAGGGCGGACTAAAGTCCGCCCTACTAATGATTGAAGTTATTTTATGTAACCCTCAAGGAAGCCACTATGGGACAAGAAATAAACGTCAGCGCATTTAAGCCTAGTGATTTCACTCAGTTTCACCAAAAATTAAGCCAAGAAACGCAATACTTAAAAGACTTAATCAAACAAGGTCAGTGCTCACAAAAAGCGCCTGTTGCTGGTTTTGAAATAGAGGCATGGCTTATTGATGATTCCATGCAAGCCAGCCCGAAAAATGTCTCTTTTCTAAAAAACCTAAATGACCCTTTAGCCTTTCCTGAATTAGCTAAATTCAATATCGAACTAAATAGCATACCTGAGCAACTGACAGGCACAGTGTTCAGTAGCCTACATAAAAATCTAAGCCAAATTTGGGAAAAAGCCTGCGAGCACGCACAAGCTTTAAATAATCATATTCTTATTATTGGCACATTACCCACGCTCAAGCCGTCTGCCATGAACTTAAAAAACATGTCGGATATGAATCGCTACCGTGTATTAAATGAACAAATATTGAACATCCGCGGTAAGCCCATTCACTTAGATATTGGCGGCATCGAACATTTAAAATTTGACCATAATGATGTCATGCTCGAATCAGCAACAACTTCATTACAACTACACACTCAAATTCCACTAGCCCAAGCGCATCATTTTTATAATGCCTCGATTATTGCTTCTGCTGCTATCGTAGCTAGTTGTGCCAATGCGCCCTATTTATTTGGTAAAAACCTTTGGCATGAATCACGCATTCCACTCTTTGAACAAGCCATAGAGGCAGGCGGCTACGGGGGCTCAGCACGTGGTCCATTAAAACGCGTTAGCTTTGGCTCAGGCTATGCGCGCGTATCAATTATGGAGTGCTTCCAAGAAAACTTAGAGCACTTCCCTATTCTGCTCCCAGAGTTATTTTCTGATCCCATTGAAAAACTCGAACACTTACGCTTACATAATGGCACCATCTGGCGCTGGAATAGACCTTTAGTTGGCTTTGATGAAGATCATACGCCACATATTAGAATTGAACATCGCACACCTTCTGCCGGCCCAACTATTATTGACTCTATCGCCAATGCGGCTTTTTATTATGGCTTAAGCAAAGACCTATGCGATGAAATTATGACTACCGGTATTCCTTTAGACTTTGCTCAAGCAAAGGATAATTTCTATCAGGCCGCGCATCATGGTTTGGACAGCCATATAGTCTGGTTTGATGGCGAAAAACACGGTTTACAAAAACTGCTACAAACTGATTTATTAGCCAGAGCCAGAAAAGGTTTACAATCATTAGCTATTACTAGCGCTGATATAGACACTTACCTAGGCATTATTGAGCAACGAATCGCCAATAAACAAACTGGTAGCCAATGGCAGCGTCAATTCATGCAGCTACCGCAAGCAACATTAAAATCAATGACTGAAGCGTACTTAGCGCATCAATATTCAGAAATCCCTGTCAGCCAATGGGAATTAAATTAAAACTATGCAACTTCAACAAATAACGACCTACCCAGAAAAGCTGCTTAGCTGTACAGCACAAGATTTACATACTTTATTTCCACAGCCGACACTACTGCATTTATCCGGAAAAAACCCACAACCTTTATTTATTTCCATACTATTACACGGCAATGAAACCACTGGTTTTTTAGCTCTACAGTGCCTGCTTAACAAATACACAGAGCAATCACTACCGCGCTCTATTTCCATCTTTTTCGGTAACACACATGCCGCTGAACAAGGCCTACGCCGACTCGACACACAACCGGATTACAACCGAATTTGGCCTGGCACTAATATTCCAGACTGCACTGAAACAACGTTCGCTCAAGAAATCGTCGATATTATGCGCGCTAAAGAAGTTTTTGCCAGCATCGACGTACATAACAACACCGGTCTAAACCCCCACTATGCCTGTATTAATAAGCTAGATAATCGCTACTTACAACTGGCTAATTTATTTGGCCGTTTAACCGTCTATTTCTTAAGACCTCTAGGCGTACAATCTGCTGCTTTTGCCGAACTTTGCCCAGCTGTCACCTTAGAATGTGGTCGTCCTGGACAACAGCACGGCATAGACCATGCTTTTGAATATCTTAATGCTTGCTTACACTTGCATGAACTCGCCGACCACCCAGTACATGCGCAAGATATTGACCTATTTCACACCACAGCCCAAGTAAAAATAACCGAACACAGCAGCTTTAGCTTTAGCGATACCAGTTCAGATTTATTATTTAATAAAGATTTGGAACGCATGAATTTTACCGAAATCACCGCAAACACGAGCTTAGGCCTAGTGAATCAAGATTCAATAATGCCTGTACGCGCCATTGATGAACTCGGCAAAGATGTGACTGATAATTTTTTCACTATCGATAACAAACAATTAAAAATAAAGCGCAAAACCATGCCTTCAATGTTAACGCTTGATGAGCGTGTTATTCGGCAGGACTGTTTATGTTATTTAATGGAGCGAATCAAGCTTTAGATCCTGTAAAATAGCGCGATGTAAAAACCTCAAACGATAAATAACCGAGTAAACCATGCACGAATTAACCACACCAGAACTTTATAAAGCCTTAGAATATGCTAGAAGCCTTGATGAAACAGCAGGAAGAGAGGTTTTAAACCAATTCCAAGCAGACCAACCAGTGCTCGCAAAAATGATCTTCCATCTTTTCCCTCTGGCAATTAGGGAGCAAAACCAAGAAATGAGCCATATATTTATGGACTTATGTTTTGATATTATTTGCGTTTATCAACATGCTTTTGGCAAAACCCCAACGCAAGATGAGTTAAGCCCAGAATGGCTAGAAAAACAAGCTGAGCTATTAAGCTCACAATTACAAAGCTTATCTAAGCAAAAAGCCTCATTACAAGAACACTTTGATCAACAAATTAAGCAGACAGGGTTAATTAATTTCATCAATGATTCTATTGATGAATTTGCAGTAGAAGACAAAAAACGCAAGCCCGCGATAAAAATCACCGAAACCATGCTTTTAATCGTCACGCATTTATTCAGTAATATTTATACTCATAGCAAGGTTTAATCACTATTG
>JAUVAA010000110.1 GCA_030591965.1 bacterium | reverse complement strand
TTATACCCGTATTACCGCCCCTTTTGATGCATTGGTGAGTCAACGTTTGATTGATAATTATACGAATGTGGGGGCTTATCAACCGATAGTACGAGTGCAGGATTTGACTGAATTACGGGTGCATATCAATATTCCTGAGCAGATGGTCAAATTGTTAGAAAATACAGAAGCTTTTCAAGCGGTAGCCATTTTTAAAAATCGTCCTCAACAACACTTCCCCCTCAGTTATCGAGAGCATATCACCGAGGCAGGAAGTGTCGCGCAAACCTTTGAAGTCGTTTTTGGTTTAGCCAGGGAAAATAATCAACACTTGTTACCTGGGATGATGGTAGCAGTTATTATCACCAAAAAAGAAGGCACGGAAGTGCCTCAATTTGCTATTCCTGTATCAGCCATTGACTACGATGAGCAAGGAGACCCGCGCGTCTGGACTTTTGATCCACAAAGCAAAACAGTTGCCTCGCAAAGTGTCGTTCTGGGGACTATTAAAAAGCATAAAATACCCGTGTTGTCAGGTTTGCATCAGGATGATCAAATCGTCACTGCGGGAGCGCATTTACTGCGCGAAGGTATGACTGTGCGTCGTTTTGTTTCATTTTAAGGGTTGAGTCATGAGTTTAGAAATTGCACGTAGTGCCATTGAGCGCCCTGTTAATATCTGGTTACTGGTTTTGCTGTGTTTTATTGGTGGGCTATGGGGCTTAGATAGCGTCGGTCGGCTGGAAGATCCTGCATTTACCATTAAACAAGCTTTAGTGGTCACGGCGTATCCAGGGGCAACTGCACTGGAAGTGGAGCAAGAAGTCACGGAGTTACTGGAATCCAGAATTCAGCAATTACCACAGATAAAAAAGATTACCTCAAAATCCAAACCTGGGGTTTCTGAAATTACCGTCGAAATTAAGGATACCTACGACAAACATACCATGCCTCAAGTCTGGGATGAATTGCGCCGTAAAGTCAATGATGCACAAAGGAATTTACCAGAAGGAACGCGCCCTTCCATTGTCAATGATGATTTTGGCGATGTTTATGGGATTTTTTATGCGGTGACTGCACCGGGGTTTTCCACTAAGGAAATTCTGGATATTTCTACTTTTTTGCGTCGTGAATTATTGACTGTGCAAAATGTAGCAAAAGTTGAAACGGCTGGGGAACGCACTGAAACTATTTATATTGAAATCCCTAGTGATCGTATAACCCGCTTAGGCTTATCGACGCAACAAGTTCTGGCCATTATACAATCTGAAAATACCATAAGCGATGCCGGCGCAGTGACATTAGATGGCCGTCGGATTCGTATCGCTTCTGGCGAGGGTTTTGATTCTTTGACTCAGATTGAAAACTTACGCATTGGTAAGCCCGGCACCACCGAACAGATTAGTTTAATTGATATTGCTACCATTCGCCGGGAACCGACAGAAATTCCTGAACATCTGGTTCATTTTAATGGCTCCGAAGCGTTTACGCTTGCTATTTCAGGTTTATCTGATGCCAATATTGTCACGGTAGGTAAGGCTGTTGAAGCGCGTTTGGAAGAACTTAAGTTGCGTATTCCTTTGGGTGTTGAAATTAGCCCGATTTACGAGCAACATAAAGTGGTAGATGAATCCATTAGTAGTTTTATTAATAATCTTATTGTTTCCGTAGCGATTGTTATTTTGGTTTTATGTTTGATGATGGGCTGGCATATTGGGTTGATTGTAGGGGCAACCTTATTACTCACAGTCTTAGGTACTTTGCTGTTTATGAGTCTGTTTGGGATAGATATGGAACGTATTTCCCTAGGCGCATTGATTATTGCCATGGGCATGATGGTGGATAATGCCATTGTCGTCGCGGAAGGTATGCTGATTAATATGCAGCGCGGTATACCCGCCAAAGAAGCGGCCTGTCAATCTACAGACCGCACCCAAATCCCTTTATTAGGGGCGACAGTCATCGGCATTATGGCGTTTTCTGGTATTGGCTTATCCGATGATATAACGGGAGAATTTTTGTTTTCCCTATTTGCCGTGATCTGCTTTTCCTTACTATTAAGTTGGGTATTAGCAATTACCGTCACACCGCTTTTGGGTTACCTGTTTCTAAAAGTAACAGCAGCAGAGTCTGAAAAAGATCCTTATGCAGGCCCTGTCTATAAGGCTTACCAGACAGTGCTTAAAGGGGTATTACATGCTCGCGTGTTGACTGTGATTGTACTGGTGATCGTCACCGTTGTATGTTTTGCCGGCTTTGGCTCTGTTAAGCAAGAATTCTTTCCCTATTCAAATACACCGCTGTTTTATATTAACTATCAGCTACCAGAAGGGGCAGATATTCGCACAACTGCCCATGATATGGCAGGAATTGATGATTTAATTCGTGCTAAAAAGGATGTGGTTTCGGTTGCGGGCTTTATCGGTCGAGGTGCAAGTCGTTATATGCTGACTTACAATCCTGAACAGCCAAACCATTCATACGGCCAATTTATTGTCCGCGTAACCGATAAGCAGGGAATAGATGCGTTGGCAGCGGAACTAAAACAAGAGCTGAGTGCTGCTTATCCAAATGCAGAGATTCGCACAGAGCGATTAGTCTTTGGTTCCGCGGTAGCGGCTAAAATTGAAGCCCGTTTTTCAGGTTCAGATCCTGCCATATTGCGCCAGCTAGGTAGTCAAGCAACCGCTATTATGGCAGCAACTGAGGGGTTAATTGATGTGCGCACCAATTGGCGTCAAAAAGAGCCAGTATTAACCCCTATTTTTAATGCTGAGCGCGCAAGAATAGCGGGTATTGGTCTCAATGAAGTGGCTTTGAGTTTACAGTTTGCAACCACTGGCGTACAGGCTAGCACTTATCGTGAAAATGACAAACTCATTCCTATTGTCGCCAGACCGCCTGATGTGGAACGTCACGATCCAAGCCGTCTTAATGATCGCCTGGTTTTTAGTGCGATGACCCAAACATTTGTGCCCATTACACAAGTCATTGACCGCGTTGAAACCATCAGTGAAGACGTATTGATTCACCGTCGTAATCGAGTACGCACGCTGACTGCCCAAGCAGAACCAGCTCTAGGTTTAACCGCTGATTCCGCTAATAAATTGATTATAGAGCAGATTGAAGCCATCGAATTACCCGCTGGCTATAAAATGGAATGGGGTGGCGAATATGAAACTTCACGCGATGCACAGACAGCCTTAAACTCCAAACTACCCGTCAGCATGTTAGTCATGTTGATAATCAGTATTTTACTGTTTGGTAAAGTGCGCCAACCATTGATCATCTGGCTGGTTGTTCCAATGTCTGTGTGTGGTGTGGTGATTGGCTTACTAGCTACAAATACCCCGTTTAGCTTTATGGCCTTACTGGGACTATTAAGCTTATCGGGCATGTTAATGAAAAACGCGATTGTTCTAGTCGATGAAATTGATACCCAAATTGCAGAAGATAAAGACCATTATGATGCGATTATTCATGCCAGTATCAGTCGTATTCGCCCTGTATTTTTAGCAGCAGGAACAACGATTTTGGGGATGTTACCTTTAATCAATGATGCTTTTTTTGCCAGTATGGCAGTCACGATTATGGGAGGGCTGGCTTTCGCCACACTATTGACCTTAATTGCTGTACCGGTGTTTTATGCCTTGTTTTTTAAAATTACACCAACAGAAAGTAAATAAACTGGCAGAGTGGTTTCAAGATTATCATCCCAGTGATTATCGTGAAGTGTAAGTGGTTGGAATTGTTAGTTTCCTCTTGTTGAGCTATGTTTTGATGAATCTGTTTACTGATGCTAGTTGAATTGATAAAATTATTGCAAACGAAGGTGTGTAATGAAAAGCGTTCAGAAAACAACTTAATTGCAATTATTTTGGACTTGAAATATATAAAATACATTCGATGGCTTGATTTATATTGTTAAATTGGGTTGGTTAAAATAATAAATCATACTTAATTAAGGGATGGGATATGCTGAAAAAATCAATTTTAACATCTGCTTTAACAGCGCTACTATTAACTTCGGGTGCTGCAATGGCGGCAATGGATCATGGTGGTGGCCACGGTAGAAAAGGGGGAGATAAAGGTGGTGCTTGTAGAAAACTAACAATTTCACATATAGAGCCGGCTGATAGGTCGAAGCTTAAGCCAGAAGGAGAGTTTACTTTTTGGGTGTCGGGCGTTAGTGAGTTGAATTTGGTGGAAGCGACGGCAAAAAAAATACCAGTAGAGTTATCTTATAAGTTAGTCACAGATTATTATTTGTTCACAGGAAAATTACCCGCTGATTTGAAAGGTTCGGCAGCACGAATTAATATTATGATTAATTCAAAAAAATGCCCAACTAAAAAAGGCGTGCTGTATTTTATTGATAGAGACAATATATACATATAGTACAGATGCATAATAATGTCAAATAAATCGAGTCTGATCCCTGAGGTATCCCTCTGATTTCTAGCCTAGTTTTTACCCATTTTTAAGGTAAAAACGAACAGAAATAGAGCAGGTTAAAATATACCTATTTGATTTTAAAGTTAAAAAACACGCTGAGTAGTTACTAGCTGAGTAGTTACTATTATTTTATTAATACACCAGTAGTTATATAATATACAATTAATATTATTCAAATTTACTGTTTACTGAGATTTATAATGCTTATGCAAATCATCAAAACATCTTTTTTCATGATTTTACTTCTGGCGCTTACAGCCTGCCAAGAAGAAGTTAAAATTATTGATCAAGTTAGAGCGCTAAAGACTATAACGATTGAGGCTCAAGCTGGAGGTCATCAACGTCAGTTTTCAGGTATTGTTAAAGCAACTAATTCTTCTTCCCTAAGTTTTGAAGTAGGGGGTAAAGTTCAAGAAGTAAATGTTGATATTGGTGATTTAGTTAAGAAGGGACAAGTATTATCTAGGTTAGATCGAGAGCCTTATAAGTTAGATGTGCAAGCCGCTGAAGCTGAGTTAGCAACAGCTCGTTCTGAATATAAGAATAAGGTACAGCAATTTATGCGCATTGATGAACTGGAGAAAAAGGGATTTTCAAGTAAAGCAGAATGGGATCGAGCGCTAGCAATGCGGGATACTGCAAAAAATCAAATTAGCTTTGCAAATTCGAAATTGAAATTGGCAAAACGAGATTTACGCTTAACCGTATTGGTCGCACCTTTTGATGGTAGCATTGCCGCACGCTCAGTTGACCCTTTTGTTAAAGTGCTTCCAGGAAAAAAATTATTTGAAATCAATGCTGAAGGGTCTTTAGATGTTGAGTTTGATATCCCAGAAACTATTATTGGTAGAGTCCAGTTAGGTTTGCCTATTAAAATTAAAATGCCTACCTTAAATGGTGAGGTGACAAGTGAAGGGAAAATTACCTTTATTGGTTCAGAAGCGGGTGTTGCTAATGCGTTTCCTGCAAAAGCACAGGTATTGAATCCGCCTGATTTCATCAAGCCAGGTATGACAGCCGATATAGATTTAAAACTGAGCAGTGTTAATGCAGCAGCAGGATATTTAGTGCCCTTATCTGCGATTCTAGCAGGGGATGATGCTAGTTTAGGTTATGTATTTATTTTTAACCCTAAGATTTCTACTGTGACTAAAACACCAGTTGAGTCATCTGGGATCATGTCGACTTCAAATAGAATAGAAATTATTAAAGGGCTTTCGTACGGTGATATTATTGCTGTGGCTGGTGTTAACTTCCTCAATGATGGTCAGCAAGTTAAGCTGATGACTCCTTAGTTAATAGAGAGAATTATTAATGAATATTGCCCAATTTTCACTGAACAACTCTAGATTAACTATATTTTCTCTAGTTTTTATTGTTTTTGTCGGTGTTTTGATTTATCTAGATTATCCTAAGCAGGAAGATCCGTCTATCGTCATTCGCGAAGCGGTTGTTACTGCTTATTACCCTGGAATGTCTACTGAACGGGTAGAAGATTTGATTACCCGTAAACTTGAAGAAAAAATACGTGAAATCGGTGAAGTTAAAGAAATAACGTCTGATTCTAAAACAGGCTCTTCACTTATCCATGTGGTTTTGAAAGACGAATATTCTGAGTTACAGCCTATTTGGCAAGACTTGCGTAATAAAATGTCCGATGTTGCTCCTGAGCTACCTTCCGGAACTTTAGGGCCCTTTGTTGAAGATGAATTCGGTTTGGTGTCTATTGCTACCATTGCTTTAGTAAGTGATGGTTTTTCCATGGCTGAAATGCGGCAGGTCTCCCGTGATTTGCGTGATCGCTTATATGTTTTAAAAGGGACGCAAAAAATAGAATTATATGGAATTCAAGATGAGCGTATTTATTTAGAGTTTTCCAACACCAAATTAGCAAAATTGGGGTTAACCCCTAGTATTATTCGAGATACCTTAATTGCACAAAATATCTTGTTGCCAGGCGGTAAAATTGATGCTGATGGTCAAGAAATAAATGTTGAGCCATCAGGGAATTTTAATGATGTGTCGGCTATTGAATCCGTTATGTTGCCAATTCCTGGTACAAATAAAGTGACACCTCTACGGGATGTTGTGACGATTATTCGTGATTACGTAGATCCACCGCAACGACCTGTCTATTACAACGGCAAGCCTAGCATTATTATTAGTGTTTCCATCATGGAAGGCGTAGGCGTTAATAGTGTTGAATATGGTGAGCGTTTAACAAAAAAAGTTCATGAATTGGAGCAAGAATTACCTATCGGCTATAAATTAGAGTTTGCTACTTATCAACCTGATTTAGTTGACATTGCGGTAGCAGGTGCGGTTAGTAATCTTATTCAAACCTTAGTGATTGTATTAACCGTTGTTATTGTTTTTTTAGGTTTACGTACTGGCTTGATTGTTGGATCTTTTGTGCCCATGGCGATGTTACTCGGCTTGGTTATTATGTCGCTAATGGATATTGAGTTACAGCGTATGTCGATCGCCTCAATGATTATTGCCTTAGGCATGTTGGTCGATAATGGCATCGTGGTGGCAGAGGATATCCGTAGCCGTATGGAAGCAGGGCAAGAGCGTTTATCTGCTGTGTTGGAAGCGGGCAATATGCTTGCCATTCCTTTATTAACGTCTTCATTGACCACTATTTTAGCTTTTGCTCCTATGTTATTAGCTAATGGCGGAACGGGGGAATATACCTTGTCTCTTGCGCAAGTTGTCACTATTGTCTTATTAGCCTCGTGGTTTTTGGCTATGTATATGACACCGGCGATGTGTTTTTGGTTTATGAAAGTAAAACCTATCGCAGAAGGTGAGGTGATACCAGACCCTTATCAAGGTAAGTTTTATCAGCAGTACATAAATTTTTTAAAATGGGTCTTAAGTAATCGCACTATTATCATTATCTCTTTAGTATTGGCAATGTTAGGTGCAGGTTTTCTATTTCGATTTGTACCCGTTGAATTTTTTCCAGCAGGAGATCGTAATCAATTCTTGGTCTATGTCGATAATCCTGCAGGAATGCGCTCAGATAAAACGGCAGAGGGTATTGAGCAATTAACTGCTTGGATGAATGATAAAGATATTAACCCTGAAATCAGCAGTACGATTGCTTATGTTGGTGCGGGTGGGCCGCGGTTTTTCCTTTCTTTATCACCGATGGACCCAGATCCACATTTAGCTTTTGTTGTAGTGAATACTAAAACTGATCAGCAAGTTGATGAGATGATTCCGCGCGTACGTAGCTATATGTTAGATCAAATGCCAGAAGCGCGTGGGCGCGTAAAAGCAATGTGGCTAGGTGCCACGGAAACAGGTTTGGTCGAAATCCGTATTAAGGGTCCAGATGATGAAATCTTACGTGCAAAAGCACAGATATTATTGGATGAACTGCATTCTATTCCTGGTACTTTAGATATTGAACAAGATTGGGAAAATAGGTTATGGAAAGTAGAAGTACAAATACATCAAGATAGAGCGAGGCGGTCAGGTATTACTTCAGAAGAAATCGCGGGTTCACTGAGTAGTTATTTTGATGGAAAAAGGTTAACTGATTACCGTGAAGGCGATACGATTATTCCCATTATGGGGAGAGGTCTGGCTTCAGAGCGTCGGCAGATTCACAATATCCGCTCTATTAATGTCTATTCATCCGCTAGAAAAATTAATGTCCCTTTATCTCAGATTGCGGATATTGTTACTGTCACTGAGCCGAGTCGTATAAAACGGTTTGATCAAGAGCGCACGATAACGGTTAGTGCTAAACATCAAGTTTTGAAGGCTGCACAAGTAATAAGCGAACTTCAGCCTAGTTTAGATGGACTTGATTTACCTGTTGGTTATCACTGGGAAATGGGGGGGGAGCTGGAAAATGCAGATGAAGCACAGGGCTATTTATTTGAATATATGCCCATTTGTTTCTTATTGATTGCTGTTTTATTAGTTTGGCAATTTAACTCCTTTCGTCGTGCGGGTATTATTTTGATTACCATTCCGTTAACTTTTATTGGTGCCGTGATAGGGCTGTTAGTCATGAATGCACCGTTTGGATTTATGGTGATTTTAGGCTTACTCAGTTTGGCGGGGATTATTATTAATAATGGCATTGTATTGCTAGATCGTATTGAAATAGAAGTGAAGTCAGGTAAAACGTCATACCAAGCTATTATTGGTGCGGCTATTGCACGTTTTCGTCCTATTTTAATGACAACGTTAACGACCATATTGGGCTTGTTACCATTGATCTTATCTAAAGACCCATTATTTTATGGGATGGCTTGTGTGATTGCCTTTGGTTTATTAATTGGGACGGTATTAACATTGGTTGTTGTCCCTGTATTGTATTCATTATTTATGAGTGTAGAGGTACCTGAAAAGCAGGTTAAGACTCAAAGTTAAATTTGTATAAGGTTGATAGCCCTAAGCTGCTCGGTTTGAAGTGGCTTAGGGTCAGGTCTGATATTCTAATGCTAAAAATCATGGAAATGGAGCTTAGCGAAGTGATGATTTTTAGTCCGCAGTAGGCGAAGGGTTGTTGCCAATCCGAAGTGCACTGCGGTAGGGAGGCAAGTAGTTATCCCGATAGCCGTCAAGCAATTGAAGTGAACGCAGGGCATACTGGGGCTTATATGATTTGCTCTGTATGTGAATGAATATTTGGCGACAGGAGTACCAAGTATTTCATGAGGTAGGATGGCGCGCCAGATTCAGTTCGAGCAATCTCCGGCAATTGAGCATGACTACTACGACTGACTTCTTTACGCGTGATTGCCCTTGGCGCACACTATCATAGAGGGTGTGCTTGATCGTTAGAGGGCTCTATAGGCGCTTTATCCCAAGGGTTTCGCTGCAAGGAAGTAAAAAGTGTACGGTAGTGAAAAAACTATTGGGAAGTTCCAGTTACTATAAGTTAAATTTTTACATTGAGTTTTATCTAAATATTTAGTAAAAATACATTACTCCATAATATATAACTGCAATTTCCAATATTACAGGCATAACTAAAGAGAGAGTACTTCTGCTTTCTTGAGTAAACTCATCTGCAAAATTATCTTTAGAGTAGGTCACTTGGTTATCTTTTTGATCACTTTCTCTAGGAGTGGGCTCATCATATGACGAGGCACTAAGACAAGAATCGTCGTCAAAAAGTGACCCAAAAATATCATCAAGCTTTTTCTGGTTATCAAATAATTCGTTGAGTACGTCTAAATCTATCGCTGCTGCAGTCATGTCATCACCTCTTGTTCAAATAGTATTAACTAAGGTTAATTTTATTATTTTCTCTGTTAGTTATAGATTACACTTAAGCTGGTATGGATAAAATGAACTAGTTCTCATATAGCGGTGTAATTTCGTGAGTTTTTTCATGTTATGAGAGGAGGGCGCTTATTTATGTCACCATCTAAATTTAGATTAGCACTACGCAAGTATTAAAAGTCGTGGTAAGTTCACAAAATCGAACAAAAAAATGATTTAACACAAACTTCAAAAGCAAATCGGTAAAGTTACCCCTCTCTGGAAGTATAGGTATCTACACAAGCATTAAAGCCCTCTCCATCAAGTGATGGGGTAATTGAGCGATATAACTCATTGTATTTTAATTATAAAAAAGAGCTACTAACTTAAGGCGGTACACTATATAGGTTCGCACTAGGCTGTCGAAAAAGACTGTTTATTAAGGAAATTACTACCCTGATTATTGGCTATAAAATAAATAAAACCCATAGGATGTGCTGAGGAACGAAGCGCATCAATAGCT
>JAUVAA010000185.1 GCA_030591965.1 bacterium | reverse complement strand
TACGGTTATTCGTCGTATTGCCAATGAGCATTTGGATAACCCTGAGCACGTTACTATTAAAGTCAAAACAACAACGGCGGAAACGATTCGTCAGCGTTATTGGACTGTTAGTGGCATGCATAAATTAGATGCTTTGACTCGTATCCTAGAGGCTGAAACGTTTGATGGCATGATTATTTTTGTGCGCACTAAAAATTCAACCGTTGAATTGGCTGAAAAATTAGAAGCGCGTGGCTTTTCTGCCGCTGCGATTAATGGTGATTTGGCGCAAAATCAGCGTGAAAAAACTATTGCTAGATTAAAGAATGGTAAATTGGATATTTTAGTCGCTACGGATGTCGCTGCGCGTGGTCTTGATGTTCCGCGTATTAGCCATGTTGTAAACTACGATATTCCTTATGATACCGAAGCTTATGTGCATCGTATCGGTCGTACTGGACGTGCGGGTAAAAAGGGTGATGCGATTTTATTTGTTGCACCTCGTGAAAAACGTATGTTAGCAGCAATCGAGCGTGCAACTAAGCAACGTATCGAGCTAATGGAATTACCGTCTACTGAAGTGATTAACGATAAACGTGTTAATCGTTTTAAACAGAAAATTACCGATACTTTAGCGACTGAAGAATTAGAGTTTTATACTAAAGTTATTGAGCAGTATGAAACAGAACACGATGTGCCTGCTATTGAAGTTGCAGCAGCTTTAGCTAAATTAGTGCAAGGTGATGAACCTTTATTATTGAAAAAACCCGCTAAAGTAAAAGAGCGTTCTGAGCGTGGTCGTGAAAGCGATCGTAATGAACGTAGTAGTAACCGTGAAAGAGGCGATGTTAAGCGTAAAGGTAATGTTTCATTAAAAGATGGCCTTGAGCGTTACCGCATTGAAGTAGGTAAAGATCATGGTGCTAAGCCTGGTAATATCGTTGGTGCAATTGCTAATGAAGCGGGTTTAGACGGTAAAGAAATTGGCCAAATTGATATGCATGGCGAATTCAGTATCGTTGACTTACCTAAAGGCATGCCGGCAGAGTTGTTAAAAGACTTACAAAATGCGCGTGTTGCTGGTCAGCAGATGAGAATGACCATAGTAAAAGATAGTGATAATATCCCTAGACAGACCAAAGTCACTCGCGGTGGCTCTGAAAGATCGACTAAAAAACCTAGAAGAAGCCCGAAAAATAAGTAAATTGTAAAGAACCTTCTAGCTTCCACACTCTGTGTGGAAGCTAGTCGTAGGGCGGACTTTGGTCCGCTTGTATGCTGTATATTTATATTAGGCGATAGGTTGTTAAAAAACACCTGTTGGTAGGGCCTGTGGAAACACATGTAACATTTCTGTAGGATGGGTAGAATGGAGTGCCTGCCTTTAGGCACGTAATGAAACCCATCAATCTCATGCAGAATGATGGGTTTCGCAAAAAGACGCTCTACCCATCCGCGAAAATTTAAACAAAAGTGTTAAGATTATTTTAAGCGAGTACTTATTAATCAATTTTCGGCATCTTTCATTAATACCCGAAAGTAGTTTACACTTTCGGGTATTGAAGAAGTGCGGGAGTTAAAAAGCTTTAGCTTTTTCTGTACACAGCAATAGCTGAAGCTATTGCACTCCTGACAAAGTGTAAACTGACGAATGAAGGATGCCCAATTTTCAATAAATATTTTTGTAGATAGATATTACCCCACCTTTTCATTTCTTAATTCAGAGAGCGCTATGTTTTCTCTAGAAAAAATCCCTACCGAATTACACGATACTGTTAATTTACATCTGCAACATTTCACGGAATCTGTACAGCGCTTAAATCTTGAGCTTCCCGAAAACGAGCAAGTTAAAAATACTCTGCCTAGCATTTTTTGTTGCAGTGAGTTTATTGCTCAGACTTGTCATCGACAGCCACAGTTTTTATTTGACCTGATTGATTCGGGGGACCTGTTTAGTTCCGATGTTCGTCAGACTTATCAAAACCAATTAAATCAGAAAACGATTGCCAATGATGCTGAGTTGATGAAGTTTTTACGTCAATTTCGTAATAAACACATGATGCGAATCGCTTGGCGTGATTTAGCGGAATGGTCGGATTTATCTGAGACGTTAGCTGATTTAACGGCTTTAGCAGAAAGTTGTATTCAGTTTGCCCTCGATTTCTTATATCAACAAGCCTGTGAGCGACGCGGCACCCCAGTTTTATCTGATGGAACCGCTCAGAACTTGGTTGTTTTGGGTATGGGGAAGTTAGGGGCGTGGGAATTAAATTATTCATCGGATATTGATTTAATTTTTGCTTATCAACAAGATGGCGTTTTAGCTGACCGTAAAGAAACCAGCTACGGTGAATTTTTTGGCCGTATTTGTCGCTTATTAGTGAAAGTGCTGGATGAAATCACGGCGGATGGTTTTGTTTTTCGTACGGATATACGATTAAGACCTTTTGGCGATAGTGGTCCTGTCATTATGACTTTTGATGGCTTGGAAAATTATTATCAAACCCAAGCGCGTGAGTGGGAACGTTATGCGATGGTTAAGGTGCGTCCAGTGGCTGGAGATCAGTTGGGCGGCGAGAAGTTTATGAGTTTGATTAAGCCTTTTGTGTATCGGCGTTACTTAGATTACGGAGCTTTTGAAGAATTGCGCTCGTTAAAAGTACAAATTACCCAAGAGTTACAGCGTAAAGATCGCATGGATAATGTTAAATTGGGGCCGGGCGGGATTCGTGAGATTGAATTTATCGGTCAGGCATTCCAGTTAATTCGTGGTGGGCAAGATGCAGATTTACAAGAGCGACGTATACAAGTAATTCTACAGTTATTAGGTGATAAAGGTTTATTGCTACCTGAAGATTCCGAGCAATTATTAAGCTCTTATGAGTTTTTGCGCCGGGTAGAAAATCATATTCAGGAATATCAAGATAAGCAGGCACATGATTTGCCAAAAATGCCACGAGAACAAGCGATTTTGGCATTTTCTATGGGCTATGATAATTGGTCTAGTTTTAAATCTGAGTTAGATACTGTTCGCGAACGGGTACACCGTGTTTTTGTGCAGGTTTTTTCTATGGCAGAAGAACAGTCTAAGCCTTCAGTGAGTACTGAAATTTGGATTGGGCAGGCAGATGAAGAAATCATCTTAAATAAATTGGCAGAAATCGGTTATCGCAAAGCGGAAGAGACGTTAAGCCTACTGAATAACTTCAAAACATCACCAGCGATTAAGCGTTTAACCACGAAAGGCGCAACGGTCTTAGATAAGTTAATGCCACAAATTATTGATGCTGTAGCCCATGTCAAAAATCCCTGTACCACATTAAAGCGCTTGTGTGCTTTGTTTGAAGCGTTGGCAGGGCGTAATGTGTATTTATCCTTGCTTGCTGAAAATGATAAAGCGCTGCAGCAATTAATTAAATTGGTTGCTGCCAGCCCATGGATTAGTGAGTATTTATCTAAATATCCGGTATTATTTGATGAATTACTGGATACACGCTCGCTTTATGAGCCTTTAGATAAGGCGGCTTTGCAGCAACAATTAGCAGAGCTATTGGCTAAAATTGATCCAGCCGATATAGAGCAGTTAATGTTTGGCTTGCATAAGTTTAAACATATTAATGTTTTGCGCGTTGCGGCTGCGGATATTATGGGCGCAGCTCCTTTAATGGTTGTGAGCGATTATTTAACCTATATTGCTGAAGTGATTTTAGAACAGGCGGTGCAGATAGCTTGGCGTATTCTTACCGAAAAACACGGTAGTTTGCCGGGTACGAGTGCAGAGAATACACGTTTTGCAATTCTTGGCTTTGGTAAGTTAGGTGGAATTGAGCTCAGTTATAGCTCCGATTTAGATTTGGTCTTTATTTTTGATTACCCCGATAGTAATGCGCTCACGGATGGGAGTAAGCAAATTGGTAGTTCGCAGTTTTATGCCACTTTAGGTCAACGAGTGAGAAGCTTGCTCAATACGCAGATGTTATCTGGTCTGCTTTATGAAATTGATATGCGTTTGCGACCTAGCGGTGAATCAGGTTTATTAGTTGCGCCAATCAATCGCTATGAGCAATATTTAAAAGAAGAGGCGTGGACTTGGGAGCATCAGGCTTTAGTGCGTGCGCGTTTTGTTGCAGGTGATATACAAACGCAGGTAAAATTTGAAGCTATACGGGAACGCATTTTAAGTTTACCGCGTGCTGAAACTGAGCTTAAAACAGAAGTTCGAGAAATGCGTGAAAAAATGCGTGAAAGTCTGGATAAAAGTAATAAAGAGGCTTTTTATTTAAAACAAGGCGTCGGCGGCATTGCAGATATAGAATTTATTGTGCAGTTCTACGTGTTAGCTTGGTCGGCTAAATACCCGAGCTTAACGAGTGTTACCGATAATATGCGTGTATTAGATGCTTTGGCTGAGCAAGATTTATTAAATGAAGAGGCGGTAAAGACTTTAAAACAAGCTTATTGTTTGTTTCGTAATCGTGGCCATGCAGAGGCTTTGCAAGGATGCAAAGCAGTTGTGGCGCAAGATGAGTTTGTTGATATACGTCAGCAAGTTGCTCAATTGTGGCAAGAGATTATGCTCTAACACCGTAGGGCGGACTAAAGCCCGCCCTACAACAAAATGGCTACCGATTTAAGGCGAGACAACTTGACGGCTCTCGTTCCCACGCGGAGGCTGTTAAAGTATTGTGTTTTTAGCCTCCCCCCTTGAGAAGGGGGGATTGAGGGGGGATCTATAAAAATATAGATCATTGATATTACTTAGATTATTATGATGCTCAAACCTCCCCTAGCCCCTCCTTGATAAGGAGGGGGATTATACTGAATGCTTTCACAGTCTCGGAGCGTGGGAGCGAGGTTGTGTCGTATTTGTCCCGTGTTAAGTAGGTAGCCAACAAAATTAACCTACTTTCTTCATAAAATCTGCAACAAGCACTAGGCGTACACCATTAACACGACCTTCAATATGTTTAGGGTTATCGGTTAATGCGATATTTTTAACGACTGTTCCGCGTTTAGCAGTAAATCCAGCGCCCTTTACATCTAAATCTTTAATCAAAGTAACTGTGTCGCCAGCCAGTAAGCGAGTGCCATTGCTATCGACGGTTGGTTCAGAGTCATCTTCATCGCTCGTATCGGCTCCTGATTCAGCCCAGCCTAGAACTTCAGGTTCTAAATATAGCATATCTAATAAATCTTGGGCCCAAGATTCTGTCGCAGATAGTTTGTTTAATAACCTCCATGCCATTACTTGTACGGCTGGCTCAGGGTTCCACATGCTATCATTTAAGCAGCGCCAATGATTAGCATCCATAGTTTCTGGGTTCGCTATTTGACCGCTACAAGTCGTGCACACTAAAATAGATTTATCAGCACTTGCCTCGTTTTCAGGAGGGAGACTATAGGCTGTTAGGTTTTCTTCTGATGCACATAGCTCGCATTTTGCACCGCTACGCTGTAATAACGTTTGTTCAATACTCATAAAAGACTCTAATTAGGTAAATTGTGAGCGGTATTATCGCTTATTTTCTGATGAATAAAGAATGCATCCTGTAGTATTTCACTCATTATTTAATTCTATACACTAAAAACGACGGAAAAACATGAAACTTTCATTGATTGTTGCGATGGCAACAAATCGGACTATTGGTATTAATAAGCAAATGCCATGGCATTTGTCTGCTGACTTAAAGCAATTTAAAAAAATCACTATGGGTCACCCTATTATTATGGGGCGTAAAACCTTTGAGTCGATTGGTCGACCTTTGCCTGGGCGGCAGAATATTATTATTAGCCGCGATGTTAATTATCAGCAAGAGGGCTGTTTGGTTTTTAATGGTCTGGATGCAGCTGTACAGCATTGCTCGGATCAAGAAGAGGTCTTTGTAATTGGTGGCGCGACTTTATATGAAGTCACTTTAGAGCGGGCTGATCGACTTTATATTACGCAAATCCATAAATCATTTGAGGGCGATACGTGGTTCCCTGAAATTGATGCTGAGGGTTGGCGAGAAGTGGCATGTGAAGATGTTAATGATGATGCTAGTGTCGACTTTAAATACAGTTTTATTA
>JAUVAA010000204.1 GCA_030591965.1 bacterium | reverse complement strand
CGCTACGATATTTAATTAAAATGTATTACACAGATATTTTTTCAAGCCATGTTGATAATATTGAGCAACTTTTCATCATTATCAACTTTTCTCCTAAAATATTTCCCTAAGGAGCGAGGGGTTCATAATGTCCGAGCTGACTACTTTCTCCCCGTTGTCCAGGTAAAACCAAAACCATAATGCTCATCGGCCTGCTTATGGCCTTTTGCGAAGTATTTTTCTTCCTTCACTAAATCAAAATTAGCGCCATTTTTCTTAAATGAAGCGGCCACACAAAACCGTGATTTTGGGTCAGGGGCATTTAACTGAATAAAGACCTCATTACCTTTGGGATCTTTAATTGTCACTCGACCATTAACCGTCGAAAAATCAGCAGCACCTTTATAAATCATCGCAAAGACAATCATAAATTCAACTAAATCAGGCCGATAAATCGTTAAGTTCTCGCCATCACTGGCAGTGCCTGTTCGATCATCCTTATCCAATAAAATATAAGGTGACTGAGATTTGTTGCCAAAATTCTTCCCTACGGGTTGAATCACGCCCATAGTGCCGTCAGTCATTCTATAAAAGCAACCTAAATCCAGATCTGGCGCACTTTTAGTCGTTCCCAAAAAGCCTTTCTGCTGCTCTCCTGCATCCCAGTTAAGATTGACATGAATCGCCTGTACCGTATTGGTTTTTTCCAGAGAAATAGATTGCTTATCGCCTCTTTTTTCTAAGGTGACTTTACTCAACCTTACCTTGGGCGGCTCTGGAGAAACCACCTCAGGCTCTGCTACTTCTTCTCCGCCAAAATGGGCAAGTAATGCACTTAAGCCGCCATTAAAGCCTTGACCCACAGCAGCAAAACGCCAAACGTCTTTAATGTAAATTTCACCAATAATAATGGCTTTTTCCTGATTAAAATTCTGACCATTAAAATCAAATCTAGCGACATCCTGGACACCATCAGACAGACGCAAATAGCCCGAATTCATTTTGTCCATAGAGCTATCAGCACCTATGGTCGCCGTAAAAACCAGTTTTTTAATTGTTTTAGGTAAGCTCGTTAAATTAACACAGAAAGTCTCAGAATCCAGGCTTTCTTTAGCCACTATTTGAATAGATTGACCGGGAGATTCCTTTTGATTAAAAAAAACCATATACCGATCATCAGATAACTGCCCTTGTTCATCAACGCCAAAACATGAAAAATCGACCTCTAACGATGGGCTAAAATCTATGTTTAAGCCTATCGTTATATGGTCAGCTTGAGTTAAGTCACTTAACTTAACTCTTTGGCCTGCTATTAAATCTTTCATTAAAAGCTCAGTATGCTATAAAGATAAGTATAGTCCCTTAATACCTTAAAGGTACTTTTGCTGAATAGTGGTGACAATTTTCTCCAGTTTTTTATCCGTAGTCGTGTCACCAATAGCGCTAAATTTCCAGCTACCATTATGCTTATACAATTTCCCCATAACCATAGAGACTGCGCCTGAAAATTTCTCATCATTAGAAATATCATAGGTCGCAAAAATATTATCGACGCGACTCGGTGTACCTTCGTAAATACGAATGCTGGCAAAAGGAATTTCTTTAAAATCTTGCCCTTTATAGGAATTGAGAATAAACACAATTTGCTCTGCGTTACTATCTACCGCTGATAAATCAATAGTGATCACTTCATTGTCCAGCCCATCATCACCATCCATATCACCCTCAGTATCATCACCTGAGTGTTTAATGCCGCCTTTTTTTGCCGCCAACTGACCAAAATAAACCAAATCGATTAATTGCTTATTGGCATCATATAAAGCAACCGACGCATCTAAATCAACAGCGACCTTTTTCTTACCTAACAAGCCTTTTTTCTCTATTGCTCCCCAGTTAGCGCCTAAACATAAACGCTCTAAAGTACCGCCACCGTCTTTTTCAAGGCTAATGCGCTGACCTTTTTGTAATGAAATTGCCATATTTAATATCTCTCCTCGTTAGTAATCTTTTTACAGTCAAATTGTAGCTATTGTTTATTCACTTGTAACCTATTTTAGAGAATAACACTTCTATATTTGAGGAAATATTATGCTCTTATTTAGAGCATCCTTCATATAACCATGAAAGTAGTTTACACTTTGATTGCCTACCTAACACAGAAATATAACACGCCCGTATGGAGTTTACGTAATACGGGACATTCGAAATGTTGGTTTCCTGTATACGCTAAAGCTTCATACAGGCTACAAAACGAAACTGTAAACTGGAAGATGCCTTATTAAGTTTATATTTCGCGCGATCACGGATCGCGGAGTTTATAGCACGCTGATTTTGGTCAAGAGTAAGGCGCTGAAACCGTTCACCTCACCCTTTAGAATATTAGGGTTGAGGAAACTTTTTCTAATAAAACCTCCCCTAACCCCTCCTTGCCAGGAGGGGGACTGAACGGTTACGTTTCAGCAACGCAACTATCGGCCAAAACTCAGCCGCTAGAAATTCGTCGTCACGACCGCGCGAAGTATATATTACCTATTAGCTTTCTTGCGCTTTCTTGTATAGGATAGACGAATAAACTGAGAATGCGATCAGAGCCGCACCTGATAAGCCGGTAATAACCTCCGGCACATGAATACGCATACTTATCAACATAATAAAAGCCAGTATGCCTATCGCATAATGCGCGCCATGTTCCAAATAAATATATTCATCTAAGGTGCCTTTACGCACTAAAAACACGGTCAAACTACGCACAAACATGGCTCCAATTGCCAAACCCAGCATAATAATAACAACATCCTGAGTAATCGCAAAGGCGCCTATCACTCCATCAAATGAAAATGATGCATCTAAAACTTCTAAATATAAAAAACTCATCATACCGGCTTTTTTGATGCTGCCACTTGCTGCTTTGCCTTCTTCTTCGTCCTCAAATAACGCGGCTAAACTATCGACAATAACGTATAAAACAACGCCAAAAACGCCGGATACTAACGCATCTAAACGCTGCTCTTCAGGTAGCCAGTTTTGTATTAGCAATAAAAGACTTAAGGCCAAAATCACTTCAATAGATTCCAGCTTTCCCCAAGATACGAGTTTTTCTTCTATCTTGCGCCAATGCACTTCTTTTTCTACATCGAAGATAAAAGAAAAGAACACCATTAATAAAAACATACCACCAAAAGCGGCAATTTGTGTATGTGACGCTGCCAAGTGCTGAGCATAAGCGGCGGTATCATTTAAGGCCATATCAGTCACGCCCATGAAGCCTATACCAGTTGCAGCTGAGACGATCACAATGGGGAACAATAGGCGCATACCAAAAACCGCGACTAAAATTCCCCAGGTAAGAAAATACCACTGCCAACGCTCATCCATGCGCTTTAATACCGATGCGTTAACGACAGCATTATCAAATGACAAACTAATTTCTAAGACACCTAAAACTAATGCAATAAAAATCCCAAAAGGCCCAGCCCATAAAAAAGCCAATACCATACATAGTGCGGTAACGATAAATGAGAGTCGAAAGTGTTCCATAATATTTCCTTAAAAGTCATGATATAGGCTCAGAGTGGCATTCACACAACATAACAAACTTACACTGCTGACAAAGCCACTCGTTATCCCTTCATGCAAAAAACCAATTTTTCCAATAGACAGGTATAAAATAATTTTTTAATATCAAAAGTTACATAGCTTAATGGGTAACCACTCATTATTCACTGGTAAATGTACTTTAAGCTCGGTTTAAAATTTAGATATGGGGATGAATTAACGAAAATTAACAGAAATATAATTTTTTTCATTTTTCACTCTACAGCTAAACGTTGTTATAAGTGACAGGCTGTATCTGGTATAACTGCTAATAGAATAAATGCTAATCCTCGACTAATAATCCACATTAGGATGAGATCAATCACAGACAAGAGCAAAGTTATTATTGTCTACTCTCTGTCAAACCCGTTGAAATACCTATAGCCAATGGCAATAAGCCATAAAACACCTTATTAAACAATAATATAATATCATTTTTATTGGTTTTACTACCTCATCGTTTTAATGTAGTCCTCAAAAGCAAAAAAATCCTCATCTCGTGTCCGAAATCGCGTTCGATCCGTCAAAATCTCATCCACGGCACAGGGAAGATTGACGAGTCAGGCCGGACTGATTCCCATCGTAAAATATTTAGACAGGATAGGTTTTAAAAAAACGGTAAAACAAAGCGTTCCACATCAGTGGGGTGATAAGGCAGACGACCACTTATCTGACGTGGTTCTATTAACATTAGTCGGCATGATGGGTGGAGCAGCATCAATGGCAAAGGTGACAACGGTATGGGCAGATAGCGTACTGCGCAAAGTAGCTGGCTGGGTAAAGGTTCCTGTTGAAACCACAATCTTGCGGATCTTTAAAGACGTAAGGATATGTAGATAAGCCAGTTTGAAACGCTCACGCATACCTTGCGTGGTCAACACTGGCAGTCTGATCGAATATGCGGGGCTTTACCAAACCATTCTTTGATTCGGTAAAGTATTATCCATAAGCTATGACATTTAGTTCTGCATGTATCTTTAATTACTTTTGCATTTATTTTACGCGAGCTAACCATTCCGTATGATCCCCTCTACGACCATGCACGTAATCAAAATATAAGGTTTGTATCTTTTCGGTAATAGGCCCCCGTTTACCTGAGCCTATCGTGCGATCATCATATTCACGTATTGGAGTCACTTCAGCTGCTGAACCAGTAAAAAAAGCTTCATCTGCAACATAAACTTCATCACGGGTTATACGTTTTTCTTTAATTTCCAGTCCCTGCTCTTTAGCAATAGTCAGTATGGTTTCACGCGTAATCCCTTCTAATGCGGATGTCGTTTCAGGTGTATATAACACTCCATTCCGCACAATAAATACGTTTTCACCACTGCCTTCGGCAACAAAACCTTCGTGATCAAGTAACAAGGCTTCATCATAACCCGCACTTATTGCTTCTTGAAGCGCCAGGATAGAGTTAATGTAATTACCATTCGCCTTAGCCTTACACATCGTACTATTAACATGATTACGTGTATAAGAAGAAGTTCTG
>JAUVAA010000124.1 GCA_030591965.1 bacterium | reverse complement strand
TTATTTATATCAGAAGCTAATTTTGCCAAAAATTTATTGTACGATACACCAGCAGAAGCAACTAAACCGGTTTCATCTAAAATCTGCCGCCTGATTTGTTCCGCTAAACGCGACGCTGAACCTTGACACAAAAAACTATCAGTCACATCTAAATAGGCCTCATCCAGGGACAACGACTCAATCTGCGAAGTATATTGATAAAAGATACGCTGTATCTGCTGCGAAGCTTCTTTGTACTGCGCGAAGCGCGGCTTAACAAAAATTGCATGAGGACAGAGCCGAAAAGCTCTGGAAGAAGGCATAGCCGAATGAATACCATATTTTCTGGCTTCATAACTACAGGTTGCAACAACACCCCGACCATCTGGCGGGCCACCAACAATGATCGGTTTATTTTGATAGCTTGGATTATCTCGCTGCTCTACCGCCGCGAAAAAAGCATCCATATCAACGTGAATGATTTTACGCGGCGATGTCGACATAGCATTATTTTTTAGGAACTAAATCCTTCTGAGCAGTAATTTCTTCTGTTAGCCCCCAATCCGAAAAAGGAAAAGGAATTTCATCAGTATTAAAAGTAAGAAACAATAAAATATGGTAAGTATAAGCCGCTAATTTTTGACCAAAACTTAAAATATTCTGATTAGCGTTACCCGTCAATAAGGCAGACGCTATTTGCAATAACACAACCACCCACAACAAAGTACGCACCACGCCAATAATAATGGCAAAAATAAGAATAAATGCAATACGCTTCCAGGTACCCACTTGCTTAAGATTGTTGTTTAATTCTTCATCCATTAGCTATTAACCTCTGTTCATCACATCACGTAAATCAAGCGCTGCCGCATTTGCACGCGACACATAACTCGCCATTGCTAAAGAGTAGTTTGCAAAAATACCGTAACCATTACCATTAAGAATAACAGGACTAGTAATTGGAGCTAAGGCATTCTCCATTTCGTGAATCATAATATTCACCGTGTCCATCGCTCTTTTATCTTCTAAAATTAATCTAAAATCATGCTTAATAGCTTTCAATATGTGCAATAAAGCCCAACAAGAACCTCGCGCTTGCCAGAAAACATTATCTAACATCATCCAACTCGTCTGGGAAATAGCTGCTGATTTTTCTAATTTAATATCATAGGCTTCATAACGATCAGTACTCGCACTTAATTGCGTCGAAAGCCCTCCTAAGCGCTTGATAATAATTTCAACATACTGCCATAAGTTATCTGCTCGAGAGTAAAAATGGCCTGGATTTTTATTATTAACATCCGCTAAACGCACCATATACTTATGTAGCGAATCAACTCCTTTCTGGTACTCAGATTCAGAAGAAGGTAAAGCCCATGAGTTATGCTCATAATAGAAATAAGGCTCAGCATTAGCTAAATCAGGATCCTCTGCAGACTGAGACTGTGAACGCGCCAAATGATTTCGTAATGCAGAGGTTGCATCACGCAACATCACCAAAACCCCATACTCCCAGCTGGTAATATTATCTAAATAAACCCCAGGAACACCGACATCATTAGTAATATAGCCGCCCGGCTTATTCAACAAAGTATCTGCAATATGAGCTAGAGTATTGGCATACACATAGCCTACCGGCAGGTCTTCAATATCATCTTCTTGCTGGCGAATTTTCGCTTCTTCGACTACGTCAAAAGAAGTTGGCTCAATACTCCAGTAGCCGCCTAGCGCAATGACAACGATTACCGTAATTACCCCTACGATCCCTAGAAACCACGTCAATCCCTTTGTTTCTGCTTCCTGCGAAAAGTCGCTTGCTGCCATTTCATAACCCTATTTCAATTAAATAACCATACACTTCTAAATCCACACTAAGGCGTTTTGCGAAGTACAATCTATTACATTCCCGCTAATAAATTTTATTTATAGTAACATTTTTTCTTGGTAAAGCAGATCATTAGCTAGTTTTTTTTGCCCGCGGATGCGCTTGATCATAAACTTCAGCTAAATGCTGAAAATCTAAGTGCGTATAAATCTGCGTAGTACTAATATTTTCATGACCTAACAACTCTTGAACTCCCCTCAAATCCTGACTTGCTTCCAATAAATGGCTAGCAAAGGAATGACGCAACATATGCGGATGCACTGCTTCTGTCACTCCTTTTTTGATACACCACTGCTTTAAGCGTAACTGAATACTACGATTACCTAGACGCTTACCCTTTACGCTGGTAAACACTGCATTATCTTGCATCTCTATTGCAGGCGGTCGGACTTTCAACCATGCTTGCAGCGCACTAATAGCTTTGGCACCTACGGGCAAAAGCCGAGACTTCCCACCCTTGCCTTTGACTACTTTTAATTGCTTATCATGCAAATCTATATCTTCCACGTTAAGCTCATGCAGCTCACTCAAACGCAACCCAGAAGAATAAAACAGTTCAAACATTGCGACATCACGTACTTCTAAAATGGAATTTGCATCGGCATCCAATAAAGCACTCACCTGATCAACATCTAAGGTTTTGGGTAATTTTCGCGCTTGTTTCGGTGCCTTTACATGCAGCGCTGGATTAATATCAGTCTGCCCGGTCTTCATTAAAAATAAGTAAAAACTCCTACTCGCCGAAAGCTCGCGCTGCAAGCTCGTACTACTTAAACCTAATCGATGCCGTTCTGCGATATGCTTAAGCACATCCGTCGAACTTAAATCAGACCAACAATCAACATTATGCTGCTCACAATAAGCCACTAAACGCTGCAAATCCCTTTGATAGCTTTTCACCGTATGCTCAGAAGCACGCTTTTCAATTTTTAACTGCTGTAAAAAATCTAACAACTGCTGCTGCGCAAGGACTTGCATAGTTAAGCTGCTTTTAATAATGAAGCAAAACGCGTTCCTATGATCTCACTCATCTGAGTTAAAAATAAATGCCCCATACTATAATGAAATCGGCTGTCGTCTCGGCTACCAATAGCCAGCAAGCCTTCTATTTCTGTAAATGACATGGGTATAATCGCGCAGGATTGAACCTCTAAAGCATTATCGCCAAAGAGAAATTGAGCTTGCGCTAAAGTAGGCTTACCACAACTGGCTTGATTACTGCCCAGCTCTTTAACAAAATGTGTCAATTCTTCACAATCCGGCGCAACAAATAAATCAGCTAATGCAGAGTCATGTTCTCCAGCAGAAATAATTTTTACTGAGAAAAAATCCGTTAAAAAACATTCTGCTAAAACTACGTTGAGATTTTCGATAGCTGCATCCAAAGTATCTACTTCAATAACAGCCAGCGTTAACTCGTGCATTTGATTAGCAGAATGATCATTATCACGCGCTATTTCAATCAAGCCATTTAACTGCACTTCCATATCATGATGCCGCTGTCTAAATAACTCTAACTGTTTAGAAATTAATGACACCGCATTCCCACTCGGATGTGGAACAGTAATATGTTCCAGCAACTCTAAATGCTCATTAAAAAATTCCGGGTGCTGCTTTAAGTACCCCTCTACAGCATTTGAATCAATTTCACTCATATTTCTATCCGTCCCTCAAATACACTTACCGCCGGCCCTGTCATAAAAACAGGACTCTCTCGACCTTCCCAATGAATTTTAAGCTTGCCACCGGGCAACTCGACAACAACATCTTGATCTAATAATTTCTGCTCAATACCAATCACGACAGCCGCACAAGCGCCACTACCACAAGCTAAAGTTTCCGCCGCTCCGCGCTCATAAACACGCAATTTGATGTTTTTACGATCAATAACCTGCATAAACCCTATATTCGCCCGTTCAGGAAAAAATGGGTGACTTTCCAGCGCTTCACCGACATCACTAACTAGCGCAAGCTGCACATCACTAACCTTTAATACTGCATGTGGATTACCCATAGAAACTGCGCCGAAAGCCTTTTCTACACCATTAACATCGACCGTATAAAATTTCTCTTCTTGCTCAGCACGTAATGGAATGATCGCTGGGTTATGGCGTGGAATACCCATATTAACCGTAATCAAGCTATCATCATCAAAGCTTAAGAGCAGCTGCCCTCCATGCGTATCAACCAGAATATTATCTTTATAAGACAGTTTTTTATCTCTAACAAAGCGAGCAAAACAACGCGCACCATTACCACACTGCGCTACTTCACTGCCATCAGCATTAAAAATACGATACCGAAAATCTGCATCGGAATGCTTCGCTGCCAATTCGACCAATAACAGCTGATCACAACCAACACCAAAATGCCGTGTCGCAATAAATCGAATCTGCTCGGACGTTAAAGAAATTTCCTGACGAATCGCATCGATAACAACAAAGTCATTACCTAGCCCATGCATTTTTGTAAATTCAACAATCATAATTAAGCCGTTGCTTTAAGGTAATAAATGCTCGCCAAGCCATAATTGAGCAATTGTTTCACGCTCACGTATAAGATACATCTCTTGTTTATCGACCATTACTTCTGCCACTTTAGGGCGCGAATTATAATTAGAACTCATCGTAAAACCATAAGCCCCAGAAGAACGAATCGCCAATAAATCGCCTTGTGCTAAAGCTAGCAAACGATTTTTACCTAAGAAATCACCAGTTTCACAGACAGGACCAACAATATCCCACTCTTTTTCTGCTCCAACACTAGCTAATTGCACCGGAATAATTGCCTGCCATGAACTATATAAAGACGGGCGCACTAAGTCGTTCATCGCCGCATCAACAATGGCAAAATTCTTATGCTCAGTGGGCTTTAAATATTCTACTTTAGTTACGAGAACACCCGCATTACCTGCAATTGCACGCCCTGGTTCAAGCAAAATTTCCAGATCATTTTCACCTAAACGTTGCAAAATAGCCGTCACATATTCAGCTGGTTCTGGTGGCGTTTCATCGTTATAACAAATACCTAAACCGCCGCCCAAATCTAAATGATGCAAAATAATACCTTCTGACTTTAAAGTCTCGACTATTTTTAGTATACGTTCTAAAGCGTCCAAAAAGGGTCGGGTCTCGGTTAATTGTGAGCCAATATGACAGTCAATACCGACAATCTGAATATTTTCCATGCTCTCCGCACGGCGATATTCTTCAATAGCAGAATCAATATCAATACCAAATTTATTTTCTTTTAAGCCGGTAGAAATATACGGATGTGTCTTTGCATCAACATCTGGATTCACACGAAATGAGACAGGCGCTTTAATTCCTAATTCGCCCGCAATCTGATTAATTCTATCTAACTCACCTTTCACTTCGATATTAAAACAACGAATACCAACGTCTAAAGCACGTTTAATTTCATCTTCCCGCTTACCAACACCAGAAAAAACAATTTTCTTAGGGTCACCTTGAGCCGCTAAAACTCGCTCCAATTCGCCCAAAGAAACAATATCAAAACCGGAGCCTAAGCGCGCCAAAGTATTCAATATCGCCAGATTAGAGTTTGCTTTCACCGCATAACAAATCAAATGCGCCTGCTCACCAAAAGCACCATCAAAAGCATGCCAATGACGCTCTAATGTTGCTTTTGAATAGATATAGCAAGGTGAGCCATATTGCTCAACAATTTTGCTAATCGCGACACCTTCAGCAAACAAAGCATTGTCATGATAATTAAAATAATCCATTAAAGTGCATCTCCGTGTTGAGTTTCAGTATCTTCTATCGGCATAAATAAAGGGCCCTGTTGGCCGCAGGCAATCAGCAGGCTAAATAGCACAGCTGTTAATAATCTAGGACATATCATATATTATCAAGCATAAATAAGTGACGGCAGCCAAGTTGCCAATTCAGGAAAGTAAGCCAGCACCCCAAGCAAGAACAACTGGATAATAATAAACGGAAATACCCCTTTATAAATTTGTCCGGTTGTTACTTCTGCAGGCGCTACGCCACGCAAATAAAATAGAGCAAAACCAAAAGGTGGCGTTAAAAAAGAGGTTTGCAAATTTAAGGCAATCATAATACCTAGCCAGACAGGATCCAAGCCCATCGCTAATAAAACAGGACCGACGATAGGTACAATAACAAAGGTAATTTCAATAAAATCGAGTACAAAACCTAATAAAAACATCACCAGCATAACGATAAACAGGGCACCAAATTTCCCACCCGGTAAATCAGACAATAACTCAATAATGATTTCATCGCCTTCAAAGCCTCGAAATACCAAAGAAAACAAAGCAGCGCCGATAAGAATCATAAATACCATGCTGGTAATCTGCGTGGTATTACGCGTGACATCTTGTAAAATTTCCTTGTTTAACTGTCCGCTGATCAAAGCTAGAAAAAGTGCCCCTACCGCGCCAACAGAAGCCGCTTCAGTCGGTGTTGCCAAGCCACCAATAATCGAACCTAACACCGCCAAAATTAACATAAGCGGCGGCAAAAGGCTTTTTAATACCCGAAAATAAAAGCCCTGCTCATGGTTTCGAGTCTTTTCCGGCCTAGGCAAAGCATCAGGCCTTAACCACGCTGTCACAGCGATATAAATTAAGTACATGAATACTAACAACAAACCAGGCACTAATGCCCCAGCAAATAAATCCCCGACCGAAATGGTTTCCGGCGCAAACACCCCCATATCTAATTGCGCTTGCTGATAAGCCGTAGAAATTACATCACCGAGCAAAACCAAAACAATCGAAGGCGGAATAATCTGCCCTAGCGTTCCCGATGCGCAAATAATGCCACAAGAAATAGACGGATCATAGCCACGCTTTAACATGGTAGGCAAAGACAATAAGCCCATAGTCACAACCGTTGCGCCAACAATCCCAGTACTAGCCGCCATCAGCATACCAACAATCGTCACGGCTAAGCCTAAACCACCATGCAAAGAACTAAATAATTCCGACATCGCTTCAAGCAAGGATTCAGCAATTTTAGCGCGTTCCAGCATTACTCCCATAAAGACAAATAAGGGCACAGCAATCAACGTTTCGTTATTCATAATACCGAATAACCGATTGGGTAATGCCGCTAAAAAGTCGGGATCAAAGGTATCCATTTGTAAACCCAATAGCGCAAACAATAAAGCCGTTCCACTAAGCACAAAAGCAACCGGATAACCGGATAATAAAACCACAAACACAGCGAGAAACATCCATAAAGCCATATAACTATCCATGCTTAGCTCCTGCCGTGACAATAATATTCAGCTTAGAGATAAGTAGCGATACACCTTGTAAAACTAATAAACCAGACATCAATAATAAACAGCTTTTTAATAAATAAACCAAAGGCAATCCACCTGAATTACGCGAGCCTTCGGTAATAGCCCAAGAGTCGGCGACATATTCCCAACTACTCCATAATATAAAACCTGCTACCGGCAACAAAAGCAATAAAGTGCCAAAAAAATCAATCCATGCTTTAACAATCGGCGTACAACGCTGATAAACAATATCTACGCGCACATGACCATCATGCTTCAAGGTATATGCTGCGCCCAACATAAATACTAAACTGTGCAAATAAATAATCGATTCTTGCAACGACACCCAGCTTAAATCAAACAAATAACGCAAAACAACTATACTAAAAGTAATTAAAACCATAGCGAGCGTCAGCCAAGAAACCAAACGCCCAACAGACTCATTAAGCACATCGATTGCATGCGCAGCTTGTTGCAAAAAAGAAAAAGGTGAGGCCATAATAAAGCTAAGAATCAAAGAATAGCGAAACGAAGCATTATAAACCGAATAGCCCATTATCTTAAAAGTTTCACCTCTAGCCTTAAGAACTTACACAACAGCTATACTCTCTATTTATCATTTGCGGAAACAGACTATGAAAAAATTTATCAATGAAATCGATACCCTCTACTCAGAAAGCCTAGAAGGGTTTGCCAAAGCCCACGCCGATATTATTAAGCTGAACACTGACCCCTACTTTATTAGCCGAACGCCAAGCACGCGTAAAAACAAAGTTGCCATCATTTCCGGAGGCGGTTCTGGACATGAGCCCTTACATTCCGGATTTGTCGGCAAAGGCATGTTAGATGCTGCCTGCCCAGGACAAATTTTCACCTCCCCCACTCCCGACCAAATGCTGGCCGCCGCGCAAGAAGTTGCTACTGATGCTGGCGTGTTATTTATCGTCAAAAACTATGCCGGCGATGTCATGAACTTTGAAATTGCCGCTGAGATGCTTGAATGCCCTAATGCATCAGTACTAGTTGACGATGATGTTTCCTTACCCAAAACGCATAGCACTGGACGTCGCGGCGTTGCCGGCACTTTAATTATCGAAAAAATAGTGGGAGCTGCCGCTGAAAATGGCGCAGATTTAGCTGCCTGCAAAGCTTTGGCTGAGCGCGTCAATACCACTACCGCATCAATGGGCGTTGCACTCACTAGCTGTACCGTCCCCGCTTTAGGCCAACCAACCTTTGATATTAGCGAACAAGAAATGGAGATGGGCGTGGGCATTCATGGCGAACGCGGCCATGAAACAATGCCGCTCGCCACAGCAACAGAAATAGTCAAGATCATTGCCGAAGCTATTGAAGCTGACTTAAAACCCGAAAAAGGCCAATCAGCCCTACTTCATATTAATGGCTTAGGTGCTACGCCTTTAATGGAGCAATATTTAATTTATGATTTAGCGGAAAAATTCTGGAAAGAACGCGGCATCAACATCACCCGCTCTTTAGTTGGCAGCTATACCACTTCCCTAGATATGGCTGGTGTATCGATTACTTTAACTTTATTAGATGATGAAATGACACAATTATGGGATGCCCCCGTACATACCTCTAATTTACGTTGGGGTTGTTAATCCTAGTTTGTAATTAATGCGCTGCTGAGAAGGTTCATAAACAAATAGCTCTGGCATCCTTGCGCCTCCTATTTCAATTCACACCCTATACTGCTGCGCTCTCTTATCTTGATTAAGCCACCGAGAAATTATATTCGCAAAGCCCTCGATATACATTTTAGGAGCGAGAGTTTAACCCATCTTCGTCACTTATATAGTCACTTCTCCATTATTTCAATGAGTTAAATTTTTCAATCGGTCTCAGTTGGCACTACAGATTTCATATCGACAATTGTCTTAAGTTTTCCTATAGGGTCG
>JAUVAA010000054.1 GCA_030591965.1 bacterium | reverse complement strand
ATTTTCTGGTGAAAATAAGCTAATGACGATAAATCAATACCTTAGGGCGAGTGAAGTGACGAAGTTGGGTTAAGCACAAGGTTTGAATAAATTCGAACTACAAAAAATCTTAAATTAATTATGCTATGGTACTTAAAGGTAGGCTGAAGCCATACTCTTCACTAAAGATTGTACTTAGCTTCAATAATTCCGCCGCCTAAACAAACTTCGCCATCATAAAATACGACGGACTGTCCTGGAGTAATCGCGCGTTGCTGCTGTGTAAAAATAACTTTTATTCTATTTTCGGGTAGAGGAATCACTTTGCAGGCTTGATCTGCTTGTCGATAGCGTGTTTTGGCTGAGCATTCAATTGTTTCAGTTAAGGGCTGATTACTGCACCAATCCAGTTGATTGGCTTCTAGTGTGTTATGTAGCATTAAAGGGTGATCATGCCCTTGGCCGACAATTAATATATTGTTGTCTAAATCTTTATCTAGCACATACCAAGGTTCATCAGGCGCATCTTTAACGCCACCTATACCTAAACCTTGGCGTTGGCCGAACGTGTAATACATTAGGCCGGAATGTTGCGCTATGTACTGTCCTTCAGGTGTGCGCATTTCTCCGGGTTGGGTCGGTAAATAACGTTGCAGAAATTCTTTAAATTTACGTTCGCCTATAAAACAAATGCCAGTGCTGTCTTTTTTCTGGTGATTGGCGAATCCGTATTTTTCTGCTAATTTTCTGATTTTAGTTTTATGTAAATGACCGATAGGGAATAAAGTTTTGGCTAACGCTTTTTGACCCAAAGTGTATAAAAAATAGCTCTGTTCTTTGCTTGGATCTAGGCCTTTTAGTAGATAAAATTCACCGTTTTTTTCACTAACTCGGGCGTAGTGACCGGTGGCTATATATTCAGCGCCTAGGTCTTCTGTTGAATAGTTTAAGAAGGCTTTAAATTTTACGTGTTTATTGCATAAAATATCGGGGTTAGGCGTACGACCTGCAGCAAATTCAGACAGAAAAACTTCAAAAACCTCATCCCAATATTCGCTGGCAAAGTTTACCGTTTTGAGTTCTATGCCAAGGGTATCGCAAACTTGCTGGGCGTCGGCTTGATCTTCTAATGCGGTACATTCTTCTGTGCCATCATCTTCGTCCCAGTTCTTCATAAAGGCACCAGTCACTTGGTGACCTTGTTCTAATAATAGCGCGGCGGTTACAGATGAATCGACTCCGCCGGACATGCCGACGATGATATTTTTGCTCATTATTCTAGGTCTAAAAAGGTTTTTAATAAGGCAAGAGGGTGGCGCTCGCCTGCTAAGTATTGGTCTATCGTAGTTAACACTAAAGGACTACGCAATTGGGATTTATGGTCTACAATTTCATTATAAGTTAGCCAGTGAGTGCGGATAATGCCTTCATCTAAAGCTTGCTCAGGATTATGGTCGTAACATTGGCCGACAAAACAAACGCGCATGAAACTAGGGGAATCAGGATTTTTACGCCATAGTTGAATGCTGGTAAGGTATTCGGGGGTAAACTGCCACGCGGTTTCTTCGTTAACTTCACGTTTTACGGCGTCAATTAGGCTTTCACTGGGTTCTAAGTGTCCTGCTGGTTGATTGAAAGCGATGCCTGTGGGTGTTTCTTCCTCAACTAATAGGAAACGTTGATCTTGTTCGATAATAGCTGCGACGGTGACATGCGGTTTCCAAACCATTGTTTATCCACTTAGTTTTAAAAAAGGGCTGTAGTCTAACTGATTTAAGGATATTATACTTTATTAGTGATTGAATTTGAGGATTTGACCTCAAGATTAAGTATGATTAATTTAATTTTAAAGTGTAAATAGAAATGAGTGATTTTGATCCATCCATAGATAATGATGATGCTTTGGCTGTTCAAGAGGCTGAGCCTAAATTAAAAAGGCCGCCATTATATAAAGTAGTTTTATTGAATGATGACTTTACGCCAATGGATTTTGTGATTGAAGTCCTGATTGATTTTTTTGCTATGTCAGAAGAGCAGGCCACGCAAGTTATGTTGCATGTACATACTCAAGGCGTAGGCGTTTGTGGTGTGTTTTCGCGCGATGTGGCGGAAACTAAAGTGGAGCTTGTAAATACCTATTCTCGTGAGAATCAACACCCTTTAATGTGTGCGATGGAAGAAGCGTAAGGAGCTTATAGTATGTTAAGTAAAGATCTTGAAGTAACATTGAATTTGGCATTCGTTTCGGCGCATGAGCAACGACACGAGTTTATTACTGTTGAGCATTTGTTGTTAGCTTTATTGGATAACTCGACGGCTGCTCAAGTGTTAGCTATTTGTTCCTGTGATATTTCACTGTTACGTAGTGAATTAACTCAATTTATAGATGAAACTATTAGCTTACTAAGTGAGGAAGGGCGGCGTGAGACTCAGCCAACTCTTGGCTTTCAGCGGGTTTTGCAGCGTGCAGTTTTTCATGCGCAGGCTTCGGATAAAAAGGAAGTTGATGGTGCTAATTTATTGGTTGCTTTATTTAGTGAGCAAGATTCACATGCCGTATATTTATTAAATAAGCAGGATATTCAGCGTTTAGATATCGTGAATTATTTATCGCATGGCCTATCTAAAGATGACAGTGCTTCCGAAGAAAAAGTTGAGATTGCTGGAGCTGTAGAGCAGGAGGCAATTGAAAGCCCGCTAGATAAATATACAACGAACCTTAATCAAGAGGCTTTGGCAGGTAAAATTGATCCTTTAATTGGTCGTGAAAGTGAGTTAGAGCGAACTATTCAAGTGTTGTGTCGCCGCCGCAAAAATAATCCTTTATTAGTGGGCGAGGCGGGTGTTGGTAAAACGGCGATTGCTGAAGGTTTGGCTAAGAAGATTGTTGAGGAGGAGGTGCCTGATGTTTTACGTGACTGTGTTATTTACTCTTTAGATTTAGGTGCCTTGGTTGCGGGTACAAAATATCGTGGTGATTTTGAAAAGCGCCTTAAAGCTTTAATGAATCAGTTGAAAAATGATGTTAATTCGATTTTATTTATCGATGAAATTCATGCCATTATAGGTGCTGGTTCGGCGTCTGGTGGGGTGATGGATGCGTCTAATTTAATTAAACCTGCTTTAGCTTCTGGTAGTTTGCGGTGTATTGGTTCAACTACCTATCAAGAGTATCGCGGTATTTTTGAAAAAGATCATGCTCTGGCGCGACGCTTTCAAAAGGTTGATGTCACAGAGCCGTCTATTGATGAAACTTATTTGATTTTAAAGGGCTTAAAAAGTCGCTTTGAAGAGCATCACGAACTTAAATATAGTTTGGAAGGCTTGCGTGTGGCTGCGGAACTATCTGCGCGCCATATTACTGATAGATTTCTACCTGACAAAGCCATTGATGTGATTGATGAGGCAGGAGCAAGGCAGCGTATGATGCCTGAAGCTGAGCGTAAAGGGCTGGTTGATGTGCATGAGGTTGAAGAAATTGTCGCTAAAATTGCTAGAATCCCAGCTAAATCTGTTTCCAGTAATGACCAAGATAAATTGAAAAGTCTTGAGAAAAATTTAAAAATGTTGGTGTTTGGTCAAGATGAGGCGATTTCTGCTTTATCATCAGCGATTAAGCTTTCTCGTGCAGGTTTGCGTGATGCCAGTAAAACAATTGGTTCTTTCTTGTTTGCTGGGCCTACAGGGGTGGGTAAAACCGAGGTAACTAAGCAGTTGGCTAAGTTGATGGGCGTTGAGTTGATTCGCTTTGATATGTCGGAATATATGGAGCGTCATACGGTTTCGCGTTTAATCGGCGCGCCTCCAGGCTATGTAGGTTATGACCAAGGTGGGTTATTGACCGAGCAGGTTACTAAGCATCCTCATGCAGTCCTACTATTAGATGAGCTGGAAAAAGCGCATCCCGATGTGTTTAATTTGCTCTTACAAGTGATGGATCATGGCACGTTAACGGACAATAATGGGCGCAAAGCTGATTTTAGAAATATTATTTTGGTGATGACAACTAATGCGGGTGCTGAGGAGGGTAGTCGTGCTTCTATAGGATTTACTCAGCAAGAGCATTCGAGTGATAGTATGCGTGTGGTTGAAAAGGCCTTTTCGCCAGAATTTAGAAACCGATTGGATAGTATTATTCAGTTCAAACCACTTGATATTTCAGTGGTTGGGAATGTGGTTGATAAATTTATCTTTGAGCTGGAAACATTATTACTAGAGAAAAATGTAACTTTTAGTTTAGATCCAGAAGCCAGGCTCTGGTTAGCAGAGAACGGTTGCGACCCTAAAATGGGAGCAAGGCCGATGGCTAGATTGATTCAGGAAAAAATCAAAAAGCCTCTGGCGAACGATTTATTATTTGGCAAGCTTGAGCGAGGCGGACATGTTCATGTCATTGTTCAGGACAAAGAATTAGCGTTTACTATTGAAAGTAAAGAATTGAGTATCCCAGAAAAAAATTAATGCTTTTGTTTGCGCTAACCTCTCGGTTAGCGCATACGGAACGTGATGCGACCTTTAGTTAAGTCGTAAGGCGTCATTTCTACTTTAACTTTATCGCCCGTCAAGATGCGGATGTAATGTTTGCGCATTTTTCCAGAAATATGTGCAGTGATAACATGCCCGTTTTCTAGTTCTACTCTAAACATTGTATTAGGGAGGGTATCGATAATCGTACCATCCATTTCAATTTGGTCTTCTTTAGCCATCTGTATTGTGTTCTCTAAAATATGTAAAAAATTTTCTTATCATAGCAGATAAGTTTTATTGGGAATAGGTGTAAAAAATAAAAAGGGCATATAGGGAGTATTAATTCTATTTATGCCCTTTTTACTTAATTTCTAATCGTTTTCTTTCACTTTTACTGTAGTGCTTGTTTCTTTAGCTTGCGCTGGTTTAGCTGTAACGCTATCTTCTTTTTTCTCTGCTGTTTTAGCAGGAGCAGCTGTTTCAGCCTTGGCGGTAGTTATGTTTTTTTGATAATCTGCTGCATAAGACTGGGTGCTAGTATTGCGCTTTTCCTGTGTAACAGACTCATTCTGAGAAGAGTTTCTATTCTCGGTAGAGTTGTTGTTAGGTTTGGCATCACTAGATTGAGTTCCTTCAGTTTTTTCTCTTGGCTTTCTGTTGTAGCCTCTGCGGTTAGCTCTTTTTTGCTGATTTCTAGGCTTAGCTTCCGAGTTTTCTGCGCCGTTATTTTCAGTAGCAGGACCTTCTTTGCGTTCCTTTTGAGCTTGAGGTTTAACCGCAGTTTCGCTAGTTGCAGTTGTATTCGCGTTTGGCTTCTTGTTGCGGTCGCGGTTACTGTTTCTATTGCGATTTCTTTGGTTATTGTTTCTATTGCGGTTATTTTGTGGTCTTTCGGTGCGCGGTTGCTCTGTTTTTGTACCAGTAGTTGATGCAGATTTATCGACGCTTTCTTCTTCTGCTGGACCAATAAGTTTATTCCAGAACCGGCTGATTAGGCTGGCTGAATTTTTCTTGTTTTGTATCGGTGGTGCAGGCGCATCAGGGAGAAACTCTTTAAGTGCCGCTTGTTCGACTTTGGGTGCTGCTTCTTTAGCAAAATCAGGCGCTGCAATCTCTTCGTTTTGAATTTGATTGTAGCTTGCTACTTCTATAGAGCCATCATCGTCCTTCAGCTTAATACGTTCTATATCGTACGCAGGCGTTTCTAAGTGCTTGCTAGGCAAGATAATGATGCGTACTTTTAAGCGAGATTCAATTTGATCTATAGAAGGGCGTTTTTCATTCAATAAGAAAGTTGCGCATTCAATCGGCAAATGAGCGATAACTCGATCGGTTCCGCCTTTCATTGCTTCTTCTTCCAGTATTCTTAGTACTGATAAGGCGACAGATTCAACGTTACGAATTTCACCTTGGCCGTTACAGCGCGGGCAAGTTAGTTGCGTTGTATCGCCTAGTGATGGGCGTAAGCGTTGGCGCGACATTTCTAATAAGCCAAAGCGTGAGATACGGCTTGTTTGTACGCGCGCACGATCGATTTTTAATGCGTCACGCATTCTATTTTCTACAGCGCGCTGATTCTTATTGGCGAGCATGTCAATAAAATCAATAACAAATAAACCACCTAAATCACGCAATCTTAGTTGGCGTGCAATTTCATCGGCAGCTTCAAGATTAGTGTTAAGGGCAGTTTCTTCTATGTCGCTGCCTTTAGTTGAGCGCGCCGAGTTAATGTCGATAGACGTTAGTGCTTCGGTGTGATCAATAACCAATTCCCCGCCCGAAGGTAGTGGAACTGCGCGACTATAAGCTGTTTCGATTTGAGATTCAATCTGATAGCGATTAAAGAGCGGTACGTCATCGCTGTATAATTTTGCTTTACTCAGGTAGTGCGGCATCACTTGTTTTAGGAAGTTATGCACTAATTTGAAAGCGGATTCCTTGTCGATAAGAATCTCGTCTATATCTGCGCGTAAGTGATCACGTAGAGCGCGAATAATGACGTTGCTTTCTTGGAAAATAAGGAAAGGTTTGTTTTGTTCTTTAGAAGTGCGATCAATTGCCTCCCATAGCTGTAGTAGGTAGTTTAAATCCCACTGAAGTTCGTCTGTGCTTTTTCCACAGCCTGCGGTGCGAACAATAAGTCCCATATTTTCAGGAACTTCTAGACCGGCCATTGCATCACGTAACTCATTGCGTGTCTCGCCTTCGATACGGCGAGAAATGCCACCTGCTTTAGGGTTGTTTGGCATTAGTACAAGGTAGGTCCCAGCTAGACTGATGTAAGTCGTCAGGGCTGCACCTTTATTGCCGCGTTCTTCTTTTTCAATTTGAACAACAACCTCTTGGCCTTCTTTTAATAAGTCCTTGATTTTTTGACGGCTTAAGTTCTGATCATTTGAATTTACAGCGCTCGGTGAAACTTCTTTTAATGGTAAGAATCCGTGTTTATCAGCTCCGTAGTTCACGAAAGCAGCTTCTAAACTAGGCTCAATACGAGTAATGATGCCTTTATAAATATTAGATTTTTTTTGTTCTTGTGAAGGGTGTTCAATGTCAAAATCATAAAGTTTTTGACCATCTACCAAAGCAACACGCAGTTCTTCAGGTTGCGTCGCATTGATAAGCATTCTTTTCATTAGTAATCCTTTTTTGACCCTGTTAGTCCGTGCGGAAGATACGTATGGACTAGTTTGTTATTGTTAGTATATTGGTCTATGGGCATGAAACAATGATCCTAAGTAAAATTATTTTTGATTTATATTCAGTTGTTTATAGGTTGTTTTGCAAGTAATTTAAGGACTTGTCACAACACAGGATATAAATGGAAAAATCATTGTCTCAGAGGTAATAATCATGCGTGCCTATACTAGATATTTTATGTTGCAAATAACATCTAGCTAACAATAGGCCATTCAATCTGCTGTGTTGAAAACACATATTCAGGAGCTGTGCTTGTATTGCTCTACTGGTGTTTTATTTCAACGTTTTTACAGTTTCAATTGAAAGGCCATATAAACTGTCTACCGTATCGTTCAGCCTTTATCAGGTCGAATATCGCTCATCATGGGTCGAGCGAAAAAACCCCAAAATTGTTATAGCTTTGTGTTTATTAAGTAATACTAAAAGCGACTTATTAGTTTGCTACTTTTAGTACTTTATCCACTCGAATAAAGACTTAATATCAGCTAATTATAGGGTGTGTTTTTATTTTATCGCCTATAATCTATCAATTATAACCTGTTACCGTAGGGAATGAAATTATCTTATAGTATGAAGTAATGAATTCCACTATTATATGCCGATGAAAACAGAAGATACCCCAAATATACTCAAAGTGCAGTTTGTTGAAATTACTGATGCACATGAAGGGCAGCGATTAGATAACCTATTGATGAAGCTACTCAAAGGCGTGCCGAAAAGTCGTATTTATCGCATTATCCGTAAAGGCGAAGTACGCATTAATAAAGGTCGGTGTGATGCTAAGCGTAAGTTAGTGATTGGCGATATTGTACGCATTCCACCAATCCGTGTTGCCGAAGAAAAAGAGCAATTACCGGCTCCAGCCTATCTCAAGAAGTGCTTGGAACGAGATATTTTATTTGAAGATAATGCTATTTTGGTAATTAATAAACCTGCAGGCTTTGCCGTGCATGGTGGAACGGGGCTTAATACAGGCATTATTGAAGCTTTACGTGAAATACGTCCAGAAAGCCATTTTTTGGAATTAGTGCACCGCTTAGACAAAGAAACTTCGGGTTGTTTGATTGTTGCCAAAAAACGCAGTGCTTTACGTACACTGCATGAATATTTTCGCGGTGATGGCGTTAGAAAAAGTTATTTAGCACTGTTGGGTGGTCGCTGGGGGAAGGAAAAGGTAATAGTTGATCAGCCTTTGCTGAAAAGTACTAATCAAAGTATAGAGCGGATGGTTAAGGTCAATGCTGCTGGTAAAGCCTCGAAAACTTTATTTAAACGTCTTAGTCTTTTTCAAAATGCCACTTTAGTTGAGGCATCTCCTTATACAGGCCGTACTCATCAAATCCGAGTTCATGCTGCATGGCTAGGACATGCTATTATTGCTGATGATCGTTATGGAAATAGTGAAATTGATAAGGAATTTAAAAAGCGTGGCTATAGACGTTTATTTTTACACGCGCAGAAATTACAATTTGCACACCCAATCAGCGGTGAGTTACTCAAGATTATTGCGCCACTACCGAGTGATTTGCAAACCTTGCTAGATAATGAAAAGTAAATTTGTTTTAATTGTCAGCTAATATTTAATGAGCTTACCGCCTTTTAAAATTAATCGGGTGAGTTTTTTGTTATAAAAATTTTAAATTAGGAGAAAATTCACGTGAGTGAAAATCAGTGGAATGAGCCAAGTTCAGAAGTAACCGATAAAGCAAATGGTTGGGAGCGAGAAGCAATAGAAAAACTGGCGTTTGCAGCCGTTACTGAACAAAGGCGCGCGCGTCGCTGGGGAATATTCTTTAAAAGTTTAATGTTTGTTTATCTAGCTGTTGTTCTAGGTATAGGCATGTACCCAACTTTCAAACAAAGCTTTGGCGAAGGCAGTGGCGAAGGGCATACCGCGGTGATTAGTATTAATGGCGTTATTGCTGAAGGTAAAGAGGCAAATGCCGACTCAATCATTAAGTCTTTACGTAATGCGGTAAAGAATGAAGATACCAAAGGTATTATTTTGCATGTTAATAGCCCTGGTGGTAGTCCAGTGCAATCATCTTATATTTATGACGAAATTCGCAAAATAAAATCTAATAACCCAGATCTACCTATTTATGCAGTTGCCTCTGATATTTGTGCTTCAGGGTGTTATTTTATTGTTGCTGCTGCCGATAAGATATTTGTGAATCCATCCACGTTAATTGGTTCAATTGGCGTTATTATGGACGGCTTTGGCTTTGTTGATACCATGAAAATTCTGGGTGTAGAGCGTAGGTTGGTTACAGCTGGGGCGCATAAGGCATTAATGGATCCTTTTTCTCCCGCTAAAGGAGAGGAGAAAAAATATATGGAAGATCTTTTGGCGCAAGTGCATCAGCAGTTTATTACGGCTGTAAAAAATGGCCGAGGTGATCGACTAATAGAAAATGAAGATACTTTTTCGGGTTTAGTTTGGACTGGAGAGCAGGGCGTAAAAATTGGCTTAGCCGATGACTTTGGTACCGATGATAGTGTTGCAACTGACATTATTGGTGCTGAAAAACGTGTTGATTTCACTATCCAAGAACGCTTAATTGACCGTTTGGCCGGAAAAATGGGCGCTTCATTTGCGCATTCATTACGCAGTTTAGGGCAGCAAATTACGCTGCAATAAGTTATTGTCATTAACATGTTAACTAGAACTGATATGCTCTATGGTTTATAGGGCGTATTTGTTAGCTTGTTTTTAATTAGTATGAAGTAAGAGGGTTTTTAGTGGATATTGCATCCTTAGTTGGGTTTTTATTAGGTATTGGTATTATTGTTGCAGCTATTGCCACCGGTGGTGATGTCATGCTGTTTGTGAATGTGCCATCTCTACTGATTGTTATTGGTGGAACCTTAGGTGTGAGCCTAATGCGTATTCCTTTGGCTGATTTTATCCGCTCTTTTGGTGTCTTAGGTAAAGCTTTTTTAAATAAAAAAGAAGATCCGGTTGCTTTAATTGAAGATGCTGTGCGCTTGGCGGATGTTGCAAGAAAAAATGGCTTACTTGCCTTAGAAGGCGAGGAAATTGAAAATCCTTTTCTTAAAAAAGGCATAGGCTTCTGTGTTGATGGTCATGATCCGGCATTTGTCAGAAAAATGTTACAGCAAGAAATTGACCAAATGGTTAGTCGAAATGAGACTGGACAAGACATGTGGAAAGGGGTGGGCGATTTAGCGCCTGCGATGGGGATGATTGGTACCTTAGTAGGTTTAGTGCAAATGTTAGCTAATATGTCAGACCCAGCGAGTATTGGTCCAGCAATGGCTGTTGCACTATTAACTACGTTATATGGCGCTATGGTTGCTAACTGCTTTGCTTTACCTATGGTTGATAAATTAGCTTATGTCTTATTATATGAGCGTACTAATAAAGAGCTTATTTTAGAAACAATTTCTGGCATACAAGAGGGTATGAATCCGAAAGTACTTGAGACTTTATTGAATTCTTATATTTCTGAGAAAAAACGTAAAGTTGAAGGTGGAGATTAACCATGGCTGATTGCCCTAAATGTCCGCCTGCAGGAGCACCGCTTTGGTTAGCAACCTTTGCTGATTTAATGTCCTTATTGATGTGTTTCTTTGTTTTATTGTTATCTTTTGCGACTATGGACGCTTTTTATTTTTTAGCATGAGCTGATTCCATGGAAATTGCATTCGGCGTTCTAGGTGATATTGAAGCGGCTGAAATTCCTATGGGAAGCAGTATTATTGCTCAGCATTTTTCCCCAGCAGCGACTGAGCCAACGTTATTAGAAGAAATTAAGCAATCGACGTCTCAATCCTCAAGTAGTTTGGATGTTTCTCTAGAGGAGAAAGAGAAGATAAAGCAAGAAATTATGGAGCAGGCTTTAGAAAATACGCAGGCTGAAGCAGAAAAAATTGAAGAGAGGTTAAAGGATGATATTGGTAAGGGGCTGGTTTCGGTTGAGACTCAGGGCTTGAAAATTATTATTCGGATTAATGAGAAAGGTTCTTTCGGCTCCGGTACCGCTATTTTGAAATCTGGCTTTAAGCCTGTTATGAACAGAATTACAGAGTCTGTAATTGCAGCAAAAGGTAAAGTGTTAATCGCGGGACATACCGATGATATTCCTATTGCGACTGATTGGTATCGCTCTAATTGGGAATTATCAGCAGGTCGTTCAGTGAGTGTTGCTGAGTTTATGTTAAAAAATAAAAAACTCGATCAAAAGCGAATCATTATAGAAGGGCATGCGGATTCACAACCATTGGTACCTAATACCTCAAATGCAAATAGAGCAAAAAATCGGCGCGTAGAAGTTATTTTAGTCCAAGATGATCCAACGCTTGAGTTTGATAAAATCCAGAAACACGCGCAAGAATAATAAGTGAGCATAATTATGAGCAAAAAAAACGTATCTCAAGTGGATGAACGTAGACGTTTCTTTAGAATTGATGATGAAATTAATCTTTTTTATAAAAAAGTAGAGCCTGCATCAATAAAAAAGTATTCCGAAGCTTCAAGCGAGCTATTGAATAATTGTTCGCTTGCTGCGGCTTTAGATATTTTAAATCAAGAAGCACAAATTATATTTAATCGAATTGAGCGTAGTAACCCTGATGTTGCCGATTATTTAAAAATAATGGATAACAAAATTAATTTGGTTGCTCGTGCTGTGTTAATGGATGGTACTGATCTGGTTGACGAGCAATCTAGAAGTGTTAGTTTGAGTGCCTCAGGGGTTGCCTTTGAGTGCGAAGAATTGATTTCTGAAGGTGAGTTTTTAGAAGTGAGATTATTACTCACTTCTAGTATGGCAGTCATAGTGAGTTATGGAGATGTTGTTTATAGTCATAAAAATCCAGAACCTAAGTCTGGATTCCCTTATGTGGTCGGGGTTGCTTTTAGCGAAATGAAGGAACAGGACAGAGAGTTGTTGATTAAGCACGTTGTTAAGCGTCAAATGCAACAAATTCGTGAACAGAAAGAAAACTAGATTAACGCGTGCAATTTTCAGAAAAGAAGCAAGCATTATTGGGGTTGTTGGCTGATGGAGGCTTTCATTCTGGCACAGAGTTAGCTGAGCAATTAAATTTCAGTCGTTCTGCGCTTTGGAAGCAAGTTAATGCATTAGAAGAGCTAGGGATTGAAATTTTAGCCGTAAATGGCAAAGGTTATAGGCTAAAGTCACCTTTAGAGTTACTTAATAAATCTACTATTATTAATAATTTGACGCCTGGCACACGGCAGTTAATTTCTGCCTTTGATATTCACGATCAAATTGATTCTACCAATACTAATCTAGTTACCTTGAGTAGAACTGTGCCAGAATCGACGGGTGTTGTTTGTCTTGCTGAGCAACAGACTGCAGGACGTGGTCGTCGAGGTCGGGAGTGGGTCTCGCCTTTTGGCAGTAATCTTTACTGTTCAGTCTTATGGCGATTTCAGGATGGCCCTGCTAGTTTGTCAGGTTTAAGCTTGGCTATTGGTGTTGCCGTTATCAAGGCTTTAAATGCGCATGGTATTCAAGATGTTGGTTTGAAATGGCCGAATGATATTTATTGGCAACAAAAAAAATTAGGCGGTATTCTAGTTGAAGTTTCAGGGGAATCAAATGGCCCTTGTAGCGCGGTTATTGGGCTAGGTTTAAATCTTCATTTGTCGAGTGATGAAGCATCGAGCATTGAGCAAGACTGGATCGATATCAGCCAAATCTTGGGTAGTGATCATAAAATTTCACGTAATGATTTACAGGCCTCTCTACTAGAGCAGTTTTTTCAAGTTATTAGTCATTATACTGAACAGTCATTTGCTCAATATAGAGATGAATGGCGATTGTATGACTGCATGCAAGGGCAATCGGTTAATTTGTTTGTCGGTAAGCAAATCGTCGCTGGAACTGTGTTAGGTATTAATGATGAAGGGTTGTTATTACTGCAAACTGAAGAGGGTAAAGTGCAATGCTATGCCTCAGGTGAAGTTAGTTTTCGTCGTTCATGAATTTATTAGTTGATATTGGTAATACTCGTTTGAAATGGGCGGTACAGCAATCTGGTAACCTGGATTCTTTTGGTGCGCTTGTGCACAATCAAGAGGATTTTCCTACTACATTAATAGCTTCTTGGCGGTTGCTAGAGCTGCCGAACTGTATTTATATTGCTTGTGTCAGCTCTACTGAGCTTAAACAGTTACTGGCCAGTATTATTCGACAGTTATGGCCCAGTTGCCTTATACAAGAAATCCATACGAAAAAATATTCTCATGGGGTAAGTAATGCTTATCTTAATCCAGAAAAATTAGGTGTTGATCGTTGGTTGGCAATGCTGGGGGCTTTCAGGCATTATTCCGCGCCTCTTTGTGCCGTTGATTTTGGCACCGCGATTACCTTGGATGTCATTGATAAGCAAGGGCAACATTTGGGTGGCATGATTATGCCTGGCTTGAGCCTACTCAAGCAGTCTTTAAGTAAAGGTACGGCTGACTTAAGTTTTTGCTCAGAGACGCATGAGCAAGGCTTGGCTGATTATACCCAAGGGGCTATTTATAATGGTTGCCTCTATGCTGTTAAAGGGTTTATTGAGGCGGGACTTATGCAAAGCGCACAAACTTCGCGCTTAATTTTAACGGGAGGCGACGCTAATTTTTTGGCGGATACTTTAAAGTTAGATGCTGTGGTTGATGACGAATTAATCTTTAAAGGGATGACTTTATTAAGTAGCGAGCAAAGTGAGCTGTGAAATTTCTATTTTTAAGCATGCTATTAGGCAATATTGTTTTTTTCTTTTGGGAGTATAGAAAAGGCGCGCCTGAAATTTATTTGCCCACTGACATTGAAAGAAAAGCAAGTAACGATAATCAGCAGCAAATTTTTTTGCTCAGTGAACTCCCAGCTAAAGTTGTGCCTTTGGAAGTCGATAGTGCTAACAATAACGAAGTAAGTGTTCCTGAAGCATCATTTATTGAGCCAAAGCAAGAGTTGTTTGCTAATAATGATTTTATTGGACCACTGAATAACATAGAACGGGCGAATATTCGTGCGGAAGGTCAAAACATGGAATTTATTGGCCCCTTATTGCTTGATGAAAGCGTTGCGCATAGGTCCAAAAAAGAGATAGAAGCGATTTCAACTGCAAAGCCTGAGGCAAAGATTATTGAGCTTGAGGACGATCCTGAACCCGCTGAGTTAAATGCCAAAACCGAAGTATTATTTGCCTGTTATCCATTGCGAGAAGGTGAATATTCGGAGCAGATGTTTGCGACTACCAATAAAGGTGAAACCTTTAAATTTGAACTCGTACAACAGGAGCAGCAATATATTAGTAGTTACTTAGTGCTTACTTTAGCAGCTAATTCTTATCAAGAAGCTAAAGCGTGGGAGATGTCTATTAAACAACAAGGTATCAATGAGTTATGGTTGTTTACACGCGGAAGCTTCAAGTGGCGGATTTCTTTGGGATTATTTAGTACGCAAAGCAAAGCAGAAAAAGTTAAAGCCTCTTTTGCACAGCGAATGCCAAGAGAATTAGAGGTCGTGCCTAGTCATCAAACTAGAGTGCTGACAGAAGTTAAAATAAGTGGCCAGAAAAAAGATATTTCTTTATTTAAGGGTGAATTTTCCCAATACTTTAAGCAAGAAAGTCAATGTGCTGAAGTTCAGAACTAATCGTATTATTTTCTGGGAAAAGGAGTAGGGATAGGTTTTGCTATCGGCTTAGGGTTTATAACATAGTAAGGTCTCGTGTTTTGGTAATAGTCGTTACTTTTTTCTAAAGCTTCGGCTTGTCGGGCGGTTTGTTTAGCCTGTTCTTCAATCGCTTGAGCTTTTTTATAAGCGGCATTAGCTGCATCTTCTTGAGCCTGAATCACTCGTTCTTTGTCCCTTGCTTCCTTTGCTAATCTTTTTTGTTCATTGCGTATGGCTAAATCTGATTCAAGTTTGTTTGCTGCAGACTGTTGTTGCTCAGCACTTATATCCTTGCTTGGAGTGAATTCTGTGCCGCTTGTTTTGCACGGCTTATCTTGATAACTTATTTGCCCATTTTCAGTGCATTTATACATTTCTGCATAAGTTGGTGAAATGAGTAAAAAAAAGATTAATATAATGCCTATTCTCATTGTTTTATCCTTGTAAATTTCCTGTGCAGCTTTTCTATGCTTGCTATATTGACTGAAAAAATTTAAATAATCAAAACAGAATTAATGAAGAAACGTAATTTTATTAGGAATAAAAATTAAAAAAAACCCGCTCCAGTAAGGCAGGCCAGTCGTTGGATCAACCAAAATAGTCAGTCTCAATCGCTGAAAATCATGGAAACGGAGCTTAGCGAAGTGATGATTTTTAGTCCGCAGTAAGCGACAGGGAAATTCGCCAATCCGAAGTGCACTGCGGTAGCAGTGTGCGAGGGAGGCAAGTAGTTATCCCGATAGTCGTCAAGCCATTGAGGTAGCTTTAACGTAGCGGCTTTTGTGCGAAGTTGAAGTGAACGCAGGGCGTACTGGGGCTTATATGATTCGCTCCGTATGTGAATGAATGTTTGGCGACAGGAGTCCCAAGTATTTCATGAGGTAGGATGGCGCGCCAGTGAAAGTTAAAATAGCTCAATGACCGCAATGGGTGTGCGCCGTGGTAAGGTGGTGCTTTTCCAGTGGGCGCAAGTCCCACCCGGCTAAATCGCTCTGGGCGGAAGAAATTGGAGCAGTTATGGAGGTAACGAAATAGCTGAAGCCTCCAATGTAAGTTTCCACGTTTAAAATCAAATCTTATTTTCAATAATAAGACCTATCTTCTGCCAACAGATTTAATCAGCCAAGGTGCATTAATATGGAGTGCTTGTTGAAATAGTTCTGTCATCATAAAAAACGGGATGTAATAGCCTTTAAGTTCAGTAGATTATAATTTACCCACTCGTTTTTCAAAAGAGCCAAATAAATGCTGATTCTTTCTAAAATCAGGTAAAACTATGAAAATTACAATATTAAATAGATAGAGCTAAACCTACAATGGCACAATTGCTATTGTGCAATGTATCGTAAATTATCCGATTAGAGCTGTTTAGATAAACTTTGATCCCCATACGGCTTTTCACCAAATCGCTCTACTAAAAAATCAATCAGCACCCGGGTTCTTTGTGACAAGTATCGTGTTTGTGGGTAAACCACGTAGGCATTAAGCTGTAGTGATGTGTAGTCCGATAAAGTGGGCAGTAACTCACCTTTAGCAATGGCTTGCCATAAGATAAACGTCGGCATCATAACGATGCCATGGTCTGCAATCGCCATATTTTGTAAAAATTCACCATTATTAGCAATGATTTTCCTGATTAGAAAGATTCTTCAGCTAAACCAGATTTCCCCAAGTATAAAGCGCATACTGACCTAAATATACCCACCAAAGAGGAACTGTCATGGCCATGAACCGTATCCAATTCCAACAAGGCTTAT
>JAUVAA010000056.1 GCA_030591965.1 bacterium | reverse complement strand
TATGTTGGTGTACTTTCTGGTATCGGCGGATGGGCTGGCATTGGTATCGCTGCGGGCTTAGATGATGGTTCTGACGCTACTAACACTGAAGGTTTAGGTGCGGTAGGTGCATACAGAAGCTTAAGCTCTTTCACTAAATTAGGTGGCGTATTTACTGTATTCGCATTACCTAAATAAGATAATCTTTTTAGATTAACTTAAGCCAAAAAGCCCCGACCGAATTTATTTGGTCGGGGCTTTTTTGTTTTTACCGTTTCACAAAACGACCGTTTTCTTAAGGACAATAAAATGTCATTTGCAAAAAAAACAAAAACACTACTCTCGATATTAGCTCTTAGCACCCTTGCCGCATGCCAGACCGCTGAAAAAGTTAATACGATTGAACAGCCTACGGCTTCTGAAATGTCTAAAGATGCCGAACAAGCTAAAATCACCAAAAAACCGGGTACGACTGAAAAAAAACCTAGAGACGATACAAAATTCAGAGTCTGCGCAGACCCACTAAACCCACCCTACTCCAGCAAAAAGCTGGATGGCTTTGAAAATAAAATAGCTGCATTATTTGCCCAGCAATTGGGACAAGAAGTCGAATATTACTGGTTTCCACAACGCATAGGATTTGTACGTAACACTCTAAAATCCACTATCGGTGATACAGAGCAGTTCAAATGCGATGTCATTATGGGCGTACCTGCTGGCTTTGATTTTACCGCAACAACCCATTCTTATTACCGCTCAAGCTATGTATTATTAATAGCCAAAGGGCGTGGCTGGGATGATATTACGATTCCTGAGCAGCTCAGATCACTCCCCCTAGCCAAACAAAATAGCTTAAAAATAGCAATGTTTGATCGCGGCCCAGGCACGGCATGGTTACAAAAAAGTGGTTTATTGGACCAAGGTGTCCCTTATCAAACCATGACCGGCGACAAGGAAAATAACACCGCGATGATGATAGGCAAGGAATTACAAGCAGGCAATATAGATATGGTTATTTTATGGGGGCCGATGGCGGGCTATCTGATGACGCAACATCCAGATACCTACAAGTCTCTACCAATGAAATCATCTGTAAATATGAAATTTGATTATTCAATGGCGATGGGCGTACGCTATCCAGATAAACAGCGTCAAGCCTTACTGAATGATTTAATTGCTAAAAATCAGCAAGAAATCAACAAAATACTTGAGAGTTATCACGTACCTTTACTAGCCATTCCAGATAAGAAGGAACGTAAAGATGATGACTGAGTAAGCCATACATTAAGTAAATTTTATCATTAAAGGATAACCGTTCGTCACCCTGCATGCTTCTAGCAGGAACCTCTCCTATATCAAGAGATTCCTGCTAACAGCGTGCAGGAATGGCTAGCTGAAAAAACTGCCTGTACCCTTTAGTAATGAGAAGTTACTACATAATCAATCAAAAAAATAACTGACTCCAACTAAAAATACATTGGCATTAATACTGTTATTCGGCTGCTCTATTCCTGAGTTTGACATATGATGAATTTTCCAAGCACCGTTAATTGCGACATTATCGGTTATAAAATAATACGCCCCTAAGCCGCCTTGAGGAGAGAAAACAAAACCGTCACTCTGATCCTGTAAACCATACTTTAAATAGCCAAAACCTAAACCTAGCTCAATATAAGGGATGAATTTCTTGCTCGCGAGAAAATTATAACGAAATAAAAATCCAGCACCTACCGAATACCCCCCAACCGGCTTAAAGCTACTAGTAAACTCACCTTGTAGCTCTAGATCAAAGTTACCTTGATACCAAGATCCCTCCGCAAAAGCATCCGAAATACCTACGCCAAAACTAGGAAAGGAGGAAAAGTACTCAACAGAACTACCATCCCCCTCTCCTACAAAGCCGAACGAAAATCCCGCTCCATAGCCCAACTGCAAGGTTGCATGCCTTTTTCCATAACCGAACTTTTCTTCCGTAATCCCTTCAGCCTTAACCAGTACAGCATAAAGCGATAACTCTAAAAACAAGATAAACACTATGCTTGTTTTTATAATGCGGAATAACTTCAACATCATGAATCCTCCCTGATTTTCTCGCACAAAACACGCAACTAAGCCTATTGATAACTCAATTACGCATCAACTAATTTCGCCCAAACATCATAATCATCAGCTTCTTCGATTTCCACTGTGACGATATCACCTACTTTTAAATGTGTTGCCCCATCAATAAAAACTTGCCCATCAATTTCGGGGGCATCAGCCATACTTCTAGCAACAGCACCTTCTTCGACCACTTCATCAATTAATACTTTCTCAATTCGACCTACACGTTTTTGCAAACGCGCTGAGCTGATTTCTGCCTGATGTGCCATAAAGCGTGCTAAACGCTCTTCTTTTACCTCTTCAGGCACTAAATCAGGTAGGTCATTTGCCACAGCACCTTTAACGGGTGAATAAGCAAAAGCACCGACTCGATCCAACTGAGCTTCAGTTAAGAAATCCAATAGCTCTTGAAATTCTTCTTCAGTTTCTCCAGGAAAACCGACAATAAAGGTGCTACGTAACACAATATCAGGACACACTTCACGCCATGCCTTAATACGTTCTAAATTATTTTGCGTTGCAGCTGGGCGCTTCATTAATTTCAAAATACGTGCATTGGCATGCTGAAAAGGAATATCCAGATAAGGTAATATTTTTCCTGCCGCCATTAAAGGCACGACCTCATCAACATGAGGGTAAGGGTAAACATAATGCATACGCACCCAAACACCTAGCTCACCTAAAGCCTCAGCCAAATCATAAAAGCGCGTACGCACTTCTTTGCCTTGCCAATCATAAGCTTGGTATTTTAAATCTAAACCATAAGCACTAGTATCTTGCGAAACAACCAATAATTCTTTAACACCTGAATCAGCTAAACGTTTAGCTTCCCACATCACTTCATTCACTGGACGACTAACTAAATCGCCACGCATAGACGGGATAATGCAAAAGGTACAGCGGTGATTACAGCCTTCAGATATTTTTAAATAAGCATAATGTTTAGGAGTTAATTTTATGCCTTGTGGCGGCACTAAGCTTGTATAAGGATCGTGTAATGGTGGTAAATGCTTATGTACTGCACTAACGACCTCTTCTAAGGCATGCGCACCAGTAATTTCTAATACTTGTGGATGACGCGCTAAAATCTCATCCGCACGCGCACCTAAACACCCAGTAACAATCACTTTACCATTCTTAGCGAGAGCTTCACCAATACTGTCTAATGACTCCTCAACAGCCGAATCAATAAAACCACAGGTATTAACCACGACCATATCCGCACCGTCATAATCAGGTGCAACCTCATAGCCTTCAGAACGTAATTTAGTCAAAATACGCTCACTATCAACCAACGCTTTTGGGCAGCCTAAGCTAATAAATCCGATTTTTGGAGTTTTCATAATATTTTTGTAATACTGTATTTAAGGTAATTATATTTTTACTTGATGCTAAAGCTGCGCTCTAATGATATAAATCAAAATGCGCTTAAAAATCTATAGGGCTAATAAATGTACTGCCAACCAAATACTATCCCTATCAGGATCCGTCCAATCAACACGATGTTTACAATGCGCGGGGATTAATAAATAATCTCCTACTTGTAGTTTTTTAAATTCTTGTGGCTCAAAAAATTCTAAGATAGCCCCGCCTTGCAATAATACAACCCACTCATCATTGATTTGATCGTACCATTCATCTTTGGCGCTGCTCTGTCCTCGAGAAACAATCCTTTCTATCTCTACTTGTTCATTTTTCAATAAACAAGTAAATAATTCTTTAGGCAATTGAGCGGGAATATCTGCTAATATATTTTTTATCTTTGCGGCTGCCATATCATGCATTGTTTAATAGTACATTGGGTTTGACCAACATATTAACTCCCCCTAAAAAGAACGATGCTAACACCGACCCATCTATGTTTATTTTAAAATCCTCTCTACTTACATTGCTTATCTTATTCAGCGCAGTACATAATTTAAAAGCCGAAGAGAGCATATCGACATGGAATTTGGTCAAAAACAAAGAAGGGATTAAAGTTTATACTCGTACCTTAGCTAATTCAGATTACAAAGAATTTAAGGGAGTCATGACCCTAGAAGCCAAGCTAGACACACTGTTAAAATTCATTAATAATGCCGAACATTGCCCCGACTGGCAATATAAATGCCTAAAAATGCTGATACTCAGCGATGGGTACCTTTATAAACTCAGTAATTTACCTTGGCCTTTAAGTGACCGCTATACCGTCATGCAGTCTCAAGGGCACTTTAACCAAGAACAAAACAGCTATACCTTGAGCTTAAAAAACATTCCTCGCAATCAATTGCCGCAACACATTTTGCAGCAATTGCCAGCAGAGCTAGACACGGTGCAAATGCGAACTTCTGATGGCTATTGGCACTTTCAACTTAATCATACAGCCGCAATCCTTATCACTCATCAAATGCATGGCGATCCTGCAGGGTCACTACCAGCGAATTTAGCTAATCTAGGTGTGACTAATGCTGCTTATATAACACTGAGCAAACTAAGGGAGCAGCTATCAGGAAAATAAACTAACTTCCTATGCAAACAAGCGGACTGAAGTCCACCCTACACTTCTTGGGCATGCAATGTTAAATCATTTTTATCTACTGAAATGGTAAATTGCCCCTGCAAAAGTCCCTGTAATTCTTTACCTACCATGCTATAACGCCAGCCATGCAACAATAAGCTATCAGGATTATCAAATAATAAAGCCTCTAAGTCTTTCCGCGTAGCCAAAATTATAGGGTTTAAAGCATTTTTTTCAGCTCGCAAGCGCACAATGCCGCTTAAAACATCTAATACAGCTTCTTGCTTAGCTGTTTTTTTTACGCTATTTTCTTTAGCTTTTAATTTCAACCCCGGCATATCCTGTGCCGCTTTAATTAAATCACATACCTGCTGTCCGGAGCGCCTAACAAAACCATCATTAATACTGCGTATTTCCGACAGTGCTTTTACAGTCACTGGCTGTAATTTGGCCATATCTAAGATCAACTCATCGCGCAAAATCCAGTTTTTAGGACGATCGTCTTTTTTAGCCGCTTTCTCACGCCATTCCGCTAGAGCTTGAACAATAGCAAGTTGCTTGCCTGTTAATTTATTTTTACCGCGAATTTTTAACCAAGCCTTTTCCGGCGGTATATCGTATAAATCAGGATTCATTAATTGCTCAAAATCCTCTTTTAGCCAATTTTCTCGCCCTAATTTCTGTAGCTTTTTCTCCATCATCTGATAAATCTTAGCCAGATAAATCACATCATCTGCCGCATATTCCATTTGCTCAGGAGATAAAGGTCGCTGACTCCAGTCAGTGCGCGTATGAATTTTGCTTAAGTTAATATTTAAAAAGCCCGAGACTAACATGGCATAACCTGGGTTTTCTTGAAAACCAAGCAAAGGAGCAACAAGCTGAGTATCGTAAACAGGTGCAGGTAATTTCCCTGTGAGATTATAAAAAATTTCTACATCTTGGCGGCAAGAATGCAGAACTTTAATAATATCTGGATTATTAATAATTTCAAATAACTCATCCATTTGCCCTTCTAAAGCAATAGGATCAACACAAGCCACCCATTCCAATGTCGCTATTTGCAATAAACAAAACTTTGGATAATAGGTTTTTTCACGCAAAAACTCAGTATCAATAGCAAGCCACGGCTCGTGCTGCATTTTTTGGCAAAGGATTTCTAGTTCAGCGACCGAATCTACAAACTGAATTTCATTCATACGTTTTATTTATAATGATAATTAAAGGTTAAACCTTATCTTGTCCCGGGGTCGGGTTTCTTTTGTTCGCAGCAAGATAGTGCCTGCGTGTACCACGTCGATAACTTTTTTCCGCTTGATATTTTTTACCGGCGCCACTTAAGCGCTTAATATCCAATGCTTGTCCATTTACCTCTAGTTCCTTAAATATCTGTAAGATATCAACAGGCATGCCTGGCGGCAAACTTAAAACCGCATAATTTTCTAAAATATCAACATAGCCAATTTTTTTTCGCTCTACACCAGCCTCTTCAACGATAAGGTCTTTTATAAGGTTGATATTGACTTGATGAACACGCCCAACTTCAATACGATAACGCACCATTTGCGCATTAAGCAACTCGAAAGCCTTTTGCTTTTCCATACTCAACTTACTATGTTCAATATCGCTCAGTGTAGTCTCAGGCTCATTAATAAATAACAAGGCTGCGGCTAAGTCGAGATAATCTAATTTTAAATTACGCGCACTGACTTCAATCAATGCCTTATTAGCTGTTAAATCTTCTTTGGCAATAATTCGTTTTAATTCATTTTCTAAGCTTAACTGCTTTTCTATCTGAGTATACACAAGCCTATTTTTCATCATTTAAAAAGCCTAAACGAATATCAACATAGGACTCATCGCGCAAGCGCCTTAACCATAACTCGGTTTCCTCTTCTATTTTTCGTTTACGAATTTTATCGCGTGCCTGACTAATCTTATGCTCTTCACTATTATCCTTTGTTCGACGCCCTAACACTTGAATAATATGCCAACCAAACTGCGTTTGTACTGGCCCACTAATCTCATTAACTGCTAATTCAGACATCGCTCTTTCAAATGAAGGCACCAATAAACCAGGCATGACCCAATCCAAATCTCCGCCTTTTAATGCGGACCCCGTATCATCAGAATTTGCTTGTGCTAACGCGGCAAAATCGTCGCCGTCAGCAATTCGACCCGCTATCACAGCTAAACGCTTTTTAGCTTCAGCATCATTCACAATCTCATTGGTTTTAATTAAAATATGCCGAACATGGGTTTCAATAATGATATGTGAATCAACCCCGGTACTGTCTATTAGCTTAAGAATATGAAAACCACCCGGACTACGAATAGGCTCCGAAATATCACCTTTACTCATTGCTTTTAAGACATCAACAAACAATGTCGGCACTTGATTTAAAGTACGCCAGCCTAATTCCCCGCCCTTTAAGGCATTAGCACCATCAGAAATACTCACTGCCATTTTTTTGAAGTCATCACCCATACGTAACCGAGAGATTACGCTATATGCTTCTGCCTCTTCTGCTTGTATTTCCGATGCAGACGCTGCCTCAGGAACAGAAATTAAGATATGACCTAGAAAATACTTTATTTTCTGATCTTCAGCGCTAATTTCAGTATCTAAATAATGACGAATTTCTTGCTCTGAAACTTTAATTCGACTACCAATTTCATGGCTACGTAATTGATTAACAAGAATTTCTTGGCGTATATTTTCTTTGAAGGCATCATAGTCCATTCCCTCTTTACTTATTTCCTGTCTAAACTCCTCCATGCTCATGCCATTTTGCTGAGCAATCGACTCAAGCGAACTATTGACCATTTCATCGCTAACTTTAATGCCCGCCTTTTGCGCTAACTGACTTTGTAATTTATCAACAACCAAACGCTCTAGCACCTGCTGATACAAAATTTTCTTGGGTGGCAATTGCACATTATTAGCTTTTAACTTGTTCACAATAGAAGCCGCTTCTCGAGCCAACTCACTATCGAGAATAACATCATCTTCAACAACAGCAACGATACCATCCAAATATTCAGCGGCTAAGCTGTTATGACTTTGCACCAGCATTAAACAGCCTAAAAACAGAACTGAAATAAACTGCGTCACTAAACACTTAATTTTCACTTGACCTCTTTTATGTAACATTATGTTTATCATTGAAATTAATAATTAGGTTTTCTATATCCTGAGATATTTTCTAATAAAAAGTCTTCTAGTTTATCGCCTAAACTAGTCAAACCTTTTAATTCAATCTGAAAATATATTGAGTTTTGCGGCTCAGCATCTTCACTGGTACTCAGCATAAATTGGCGTGCGATGACTCTAAAACGCCAGCAACAACTATCTTTCTCGATACCATAAAAATATTCTAAAGTCTTACGATCAAAAAGTGAATATCGGTATAAGCCGATGACACTCCATCCATCATAGATAGGAACAATAGCAGAAGCAACAACTTGCTCTTGGCCTACTTGCCCCAACCGCTCTTGTCGATACCGATAACCAACATTGAAAATAGTATTATTATTAAGCCCATGATAATACAAATCCGCACTGCCTCGATCGATGGCACTATCGTCATAACTCCAATGCATAGCAGAGCTGAATTTAATTTCATCCGTTATTTCACTACTTAACTCGGTAATTAAATTAGACAGTAATTCAGAGTGCACTTGACTGCCAATTAAATTAACTTTCCTGTCTTCAAAGTAGAAAATCTGGCCGACAGTCAATTTTAAGCGATCTCGCCCATCCTCAACTAACCGTGTCGTTAAGGCCGCAGTAATTTGATTGGTATTCTGGGTTTTATCCACCCCGTTAAATTCATTATCTCTAAACAACTGACTGGTATTAAAATCGTATAATGAGGTATCAAAATTAGGCATATCACTTTGATCCGTATACGGCACATATAAATAGAATAAGCGCGGCTCGATGGTATGCGTTAATGACTCAAAATCACGTTCAAAGAATAAACCGCTGTCCACAGACACCATAGGCAGCGTCTTACTCGCATTAGTTGAATATTGCGCTGGTCCATCACCACCCAACCAATATTGAGTATGCTGCAAAGCGATTTTAGGCGTAATAAAACCTGCCTCAGAAATAAAAGGAAAACTGACCGAAGGTTTAAGATTTAAACGCTGACCTTCTGCCTGCCCATCAGGAAAATGTCGCTGAAAAATCACGTATTCACTATCCAGCGCCAACGCGACTGGCATCTCGTCAAAGTCCTTAAACATATCCAATTTGACCTGCGGCAAGCGACGATAAGGTACGCTTTTATCATCTTGATTCGGATCTATATTCTGATAATTTTCCGCTTTAGCCGTTAAAGTCATCCAAGGCAGGGTATAAGCAATATTGGCATCACTTGCTAAGTAACGCGAGCGATTACCCATTCCTAGCGAGCCATCTAAATCTGAAAAATAAGCACTATCAGAAACATAATTAGCATCCCAGTCAAAACTCAACTCTTTAGTCAGCTGGGTTTGATGTTGAAAACTACCACCCCAACGTAAAGTTTTAGTTTGCGTATCTTCAGGCATCATTTCAACATTAATCTCGCCTTCTGAACCAGTCCATAAATAGCGAAAATCTGTGCCCATCATAAAGCCGCGCGAACTCATGTATCGCGGCGTTAATGTCAGATCATAATTCGGCGCCACATTCCAATAAAAAGGCAGAGTAATATCAACACCATTACGCTGTGAATAGCCAACTGTCGGTATCAATAACCCAGTCTTACGCCGGTCATCAATAGGAAATGAACCATACGGAAAATACATAACTGGAACATGTTTAAACTCCAGCCAACCATGCTTTATAGAAGCAGTACCGTCTTCATTATTAACCTTCATTTTAGAAGCATGTAAAATCCAATCTTGATTACCCGGCTCACAAGCCGTATAGGTAACATCACTAAAACGACTAAAGGTTGGACTATCGCGATAAACAACATCTGCACTACCGCGTATTGGTGATGCTGGCATAATATAAGAAACATCGCGCAATAAGGACTTATCCTCATTTAAATTCATTCTGACTGATGAGCCGTATAAAGCCATACCGCCATCACTATAAATAACATCGCCATATAAATCGAGTACGCCAGAATCTTGATTATAATCTGCTTCATCTGCAAGTACTCGCTGATCTGCCCGCTCTAAATCAATATCACCTGAAAAATTAGTCATTTTCTGGTCAAATATTTCACTTTGATCAGCAAAAATACTCATTGGCGTACGCTCACGCAACTCCTTATCAACTAAGAAAGTCGGTTGAGCCCCTAATTTTAAGCTACACACCGCCCAAGGATCCTGGTCAAACTGCTGCTGTAGACGTTTAAATAATTGCTCTTGCGCCGTACTATAGGTATTACTGAACCAGCCTTTTTCTTCTGGTTCAGCAACATGTTTCACTTTAGGTTTAATATTAGTTTGCTCAGGACTTGCGCACTGCCACTGACCATTCGCTCTATTTCTTTTGCACTGCCAGCCAGATTCGCTCCCTTGAGCAATACTAAATTGCCACAAAGCTGTACTGAAAAAGAACAAAAATATACGAGCAGCCATGCACACCATAAACCTAGAAATAAAAAATCAAAAAGCCTACATTAATAGGCAAAATATCATAGAATAACAACCGACCATTTTACCTTACTTTTCCAGCCTCTTTATAAAAGAATGATAACGGCAAGCGACGATAGAGAAAAAGCCATTCTGCACTGGCTAACTAATGACTTACAATTAAATATTACGCAATTCAAACCAGCATCTAGCGATGCCAGTTTTAGGCGTTATTTTAGAGTACATCAGCAACAAGACACCTATATCGTCATGGATGCGCCACCTGATAAAGAAGATACCGCACCTTTTATCAAAGTTGCCCAGCTTTTTAGCCAAGCCCAAGTAAATGTACCGCAAATCATCCAGCAAAATACCAAACAAGGCTTTTTACTACTCGAAGACTTTGGTTCAGAGTGCTTGTTAGACCGGCTCAATAACAACAACATCGAGAATTTATATCAAGATGCACTTGCCAGCCTGCTCATTTTACAAACGAATGTAGATATAAAGACCTGCGGCTTACCGCAGTACGATGCTGATTTATTACAGGTAGAACTTAACCTATTTTCTGATTGGTTTCTCAATCAACAGTGCAAGCTAACATTGAGCGCAACAGAACAAGCAATGCTAGCAAAAAGTAATGAATTATTAATTGCCTCCGCACTGCAACAAACGCAAGTCTGCGTACACAGAGATTATCACTCACGCAACTTAATGCATATCAGCATTGATAATCCCGGCATTATTGATTTCCAAGACGCCGTTATTGGCCCTATTACTTACGATGCTGTTTCTTTATTAAGAGACTGCTATATCAGCTGGTCTGATGCTCAGATCGAAAGCAGCCTAAAACCTTATTACCAAAACCTTATTCAAGCCCAGTTAATTACTTGCGATTACCCTCAATTCAAGCGCGATTTTGATTTAATGGGCATACAGCGCCACTTAAAAGCCATCGGCATTTTTTCTCGACTCAATATTCGAGATGGCAAACACGCTTATCTTAAGGATATTCCACGGACACTGAATTATGTCATCACTATCAGCGCCAACTATCCCGAGCTACGAGATTTCCATCACTTTTTAGTCAATAAAGTTTTACCCGCAAGCCAACGCGCCTTATGAAAGCCATGATTTTAGCGGCAGGGCGCGGCGAAAGAATGCGCCCTTTAACTGACCACACCCCCAAACCTTTACTAGAAGCAGCGGGTAAACCTCTTATTGAATACACGATAGAGGCTTTAGTTGCAGCTGGGATTACTGACATTGTTATTAATCTTGCTCACCTAGGCGATCAACTAAAAACTTATTTAGGAGATGGCTCTCAATATCAAGCACATATCCAATACTCTAACGAAGGAGAAACCGGCCTGGAAACAGCGGGCGGGATTAAAAATGCACTACCTTTGCTGGGCGACTCACCTTTTCTGGTGATAAACGGCGATATTTACTGCGATTTTCCTTTGCAAACTCTAGTTAACAAATCATTCGATTTAGCGCATTTAGTTCTAGCCAACAATCCTAAGCATAACCCTAAGGGTGATTTTTCACTACAAGCCCAAGCGACCCTCACACCTGAAGGCGAAGAAAAATTTACTTTTAGTGGCATAGGAATTTATCATCCCGATTTATTTGCTGAAATTAAACCTGGCAAATCTGCGCTTGCCCCTTTATTAAAAAAAGCCATGCAAAATCAACGTATCAGCGGCGAGTACTATGCGGGGGTTTGGATGGATATAGGCACGCCGGAACGCTTAGAAGACTTAAGTCACTTTCTAGCGAGCAATACCTTAGATAAAAACAGCTAAGATGGGCTTTATTTATCGCCGCTCAATACTAACCTTGCTTTCTATTAGTGCTTTTTTAGCGCTATGGCATGGACTTGCTTGGTATTTAAATGCCGAAACCTTACCCTCACCCTTTACAGTAGCTAAGGTATTGATGACGGAAATACAATCCGGACAATTAACACATCATTTAAGTAAAACTCTATACCGTCTATCTATTAGCTTTAGCATTGCGATGCTGCTGGGCTGCGCCATTGGCATACTCTTAGGTAGGCACAAAAAACTGGATCATTTTCTTGATAACTGGCTGGTCATTTTTCTCAATATTCCCGCCTTAGTCACTATTATTTTATGTTACGTCTGGTTTGGACTGACAGAAACTGCCGCTATTCTTGCTGTTGTGATTAACAAACTGCCTAATGTGATCGTCACTATCCGCGAGGGTGCACGCGCCTTAGACACTGAATTATTGGATATGGCAAAATGTTACCGCTTTAGTAAAAGCAAAACATTACGCCATGTTATTTGGCCACAACTACACCCTTTTGTGATGGCGGCAACACGTTCAGGACTGGCTTTAATTTGGAAAATTGTTTTAGTCGTTGAAATGCTCGGACGCAGTGATGGCATGGGCTATCAACTTCATTTATTTTTCCAGCTCTTTGATGTAGCTAGCATACTGGCCTACACCGTTGCTTTTGTTACCTTAATTCAAGGAATTGAATTGCTCATACTCAAACCACTAGATAAACACGCACAAAGGTGGCGTCGATGAATGATTTAACTATAAATATCACCGATAAATCGTATCTCAACTCGACCGATAAAAACAGCAAACAAGTCATCAAGGATTTACAGCTTAACTTAGCTAACAACGAATTTGTTTGCTTAGTAGGCCCATCAGGCTGCGGCAAGACCACACTACTCAATATCCTAGCTGGATTAGATACAACCTTTAGTGGAAACATCTCACTAAATGAAAACCATAAAGCCCCCAAAATCGGCTACGTTTTTCAAAACCCCAGACTATTACCTTGGCGAACCGTACAAGAAAACATCGAATTAGCTTCTGAAGAAAAGATAGAAACTTTAGAAGTTTTGCTAGAAAGTATGGGCTTAGCAACAGAAAAAGACACTTTCCCCGCACACTTATCGTTAGGCATGAGTCGTCGCGTTGCAATTATTAGAGCTTTTGCCATAGATCCTGATTTATTGCTAATGGATGAGCCTTTTGTATCACTTGATCCACCCACGGCTCGTCAAGCGCAACAACTATTGATTGATTTATGGTCTAAACGGCCGCATAAGGTTCTCTTTGTTACTCATGACTTACGTGAAGCCATTACCTTAGCGGATCGTTTAATTTTTTTAAACAGCAACCCTATGTCAGTTATCACCGAGATTCCTGTCTCTATTCCTAGAAAAGAAAGACGACAAGAAGCGAAAATTGAACAATTTAGACAGCAGTTATTTATTGATTATCCGGAAATAACTGCGTTATTATAGCGACTCAGTTGCACTACACTTATAACAACACACGGAGAACGAGGTCATATGAAATCATCACTTATTATCGGCATTTTTACTGCCGCGATCACAGTCATCCCTAGCATCAGCTCAGCAAATAGCGATGATAGTAAATATCCAGCTGCCAATTTCCAACCTAAAGTTATTTACCTGGATAAAGAAGCAGCAAAAGCGCCTACTAAATTTGTCGGTGAAAAATCAGTTTTTGATCCAAGATATCCTGCAGCAAACTTTGAACCTAAAGTGATTTACCCTTAAATCATACTGAGTTTAACGTTTACAAGATTTTAACCACAGAGCGCACAAATCAATCAATATTCCTTGTAACCTCTGTGGTTAAAGTGTTTATAAGGCTTTTTTTTAGGAAAGTATTGCCCTAATAAGCCATTGTGGTTTTCATTTAAGCCTCGTTCATGAATGATACGGTTTGGCAAAATAAGGACTGCAATCGAGTGATTTTGCAATCGCTCCATGCCCACAAAACTCACGCCCATTATCAAAGGTAATCATGTGAACCCAGCGCTTAAAAGGCTTAAGCGCATTGATAATCGCCTCTTTCGTTAATCCAGACTCTTTACGCGGAATTGAGATAGCTAAGTTGAGCTTTGATACCCATTCGGTCAACGCTACCAATACACCTTTATGCCCTTTGCCAATAACCGTATCTGCCTCCCAGTTTTATCATCAACCGCTGGTCGTTAAAGGTGCGCAGTAAACCCAATGAAGGAACCTGTGTCCGTGTTTTTTTTTACAAATAGCGGTGAACACTTAATGACTATTAATAATGGCGACCCAAATTAAAACGATAAGCATTTTAGGCAGTGGCTGGCTGGGTCTGCCGTTGGCCGAACATTTTATAACTCAAGACTATAAAGGCCATTCATCAGCGCGGTCAATAGAACGCTTACCTGAACTTAAGCCTATAAAAGCCCAAGATTTTATCGTTGACATTGATAACTTAGGCGATATTTTACCTTTAAAAGTAGTATGTTCACCTTCCTAGAGTGAAGCCAGTTCAAAATAAGGCTGTTCGCAATAGTATGTAATTGCTGAGTTAGATCTTTAAGAAGTGATTTGGCAAGTAAGGAACCTATATTATTGGGAGGAAAGTAATTTACATCCCCCTACATATGGCCACTTTCAGCCAAGCGGACTAAGAAGAGATGTTCCTCGTATATCATTCCTGATCAAAATCTAGCGGGCTCTTAGTTTGTTTTAATGTTCTACTTTGTACAGTATGCGTATAAATCATAGTTGTTCTAACATCACTATGGCCTAAAAGTTCTTGAATCGTTCTAATAGCCTGTAATAAATGACTGGCAAACGAATGGCGGAAGGTATGAGCCGTTGCCCGTTTAGTAATTCGAGCATCATTAGCCGCTCGTTTAATGGCCTTTGAAACTACAGTCTCATGAATATGATAACGTCGTTTTTCTTTTGTTTCAGATAAAGGAGTTAATGACTTGGCTGGGAAAAACCATTGCCAGATAAACTCTTTAACCGCATTCTTATACTTACGATCCAATTGATCTGGCAAAAACGTACCCGAGAAATGTGCATTTAAATCGGCTTCATGAATAGTCCCTACCTTCTGTAACTGCTTTTGTAAGTCTGGAACAATACTTTGTGGTATGGGGACTGTTCGATCTTTCATTCCTTTGCCATCATGAATCGTAATGATGCTCGCATCAAAATTAAAATCTTGCACTCGTAACTTTAAACATTCAAAAAGCCTTAACCCGCAGCCATAAAGTAATTTAGCAACCAAGTCGACTGGATCGTCTAAATGATCAAAAATAAGATCAATTTCTTCCCGTGATAACACGACAGGGATATAAGGTTTGCGCTTAGCTCTTACAACCCCGTTAATTTCACCAAACTCTTGTTTAAGAACTTGCTTAAATAAAAATAACAACACATTAAAAGCTAGGTTTTGGCTAGCAGCAGAGACTTGTTTTTCTACAGCTAGAAATGTTAAAAAAATCAATTACATCCTGTTGTGAAAGTTTTTGATAATCTTTGCTTTTGGTAAATGCTTGAAACTGGCGAATATATCCTCGATAAGCTTTGAGCGTCTTAGGAGAATAATGGCGAATTTTAATTTCATTGACCAACTGATCAAACACAAATACCCAGCTCGTCCCCGTCTCTTCAAGTAGTTTAGTAGTTAATGAATTTAATTTAGGTTGAATAGAAGAGCTCTGCTGTCTAGAGTTTTGAGCTACAGTTGCATCGTTATTGAAACTCTTGCCATGCCCTGGCATTACTTTGGTATGGTTAACACTTTGCTCAAGAGGTATCTGAGCACTATTATTCACTACTAAAGGTTGGTCGGAACTAGTGCGTATTTCGAAAAATAGAGAAACGGCCTGTTTAGCCTGATTTTGTTGTTCTACAGATTGGTTTTTATTCTGCAGTTTTTGGATAAATAAAGTCAAGCTATCCAAATGAAAAGCATCATGCTGGTACTTATGGCAAAAATCCCAATAAAAACGTATCTTTGTCAGAAAAAGACTTATTCTGCAAAAGATTGTCGAATTGTTGGGTTAAAGTATCTGGAAGTTTAAGCATTGCATGTTAATCATATCTAGTTATCATGTTATAAATGTATGTTATACCAATCCCAAAATATTTATACTTTAATTAGATTATAATTCCCGCACCCTTGTCACCTAAATATTAGAGAGACAATAAAATCGCACGATTAAGAAAACTACCAAAGGAACTGCAAGATTATGATTTTCACGATCTTGCTCGAAAAGAAAAACATCCACGCACTCGTATTCGCTGGCTAGGGATGGCACACCTGC
>JAUVAA010000203.1 GCA_030591965.1 bacterium | reverse complement strand
TGGCTGCTTGCAGATATTCTCAATGGACTTATGGCTATTCCCAATCTGATTGCATTAGTTTTATTAAGCCCTGTTATTTTTAGAGTGACGAAACAGTATATTGAGACAGAAAAAGCTGATTAAAACTGCTCGTATGAAGCTTGCGTAATACGGGATTTGATTAGCACTTCCTGTTAAGAAGCAGCATAGCTCATTAACGAGCTTAGGAACCAAAAAACAACATAGAATCTGAAGCTTTGTGGGAGCGACTTTAATCGCGTAGCGTGGCTAAAGTCGCTCCCACAGAATGTGAGGTTCGCATATTATTTACCTCTCATTTCTTAAAACATAAAACCTTTAAACCTTTATCCTCGGCTTCAACATAAACCTCGGGCGGCTTAATTTCTTCAATATAACGGTAAGTTGGCACTAATTCAGCCATATGCTCAAGTAAGAAATCCCGCTTTAGTTCCGGCGCATTTAAACACAGCATCAAAGTCGCGTTTGGTGCCATAAATTGATCAAGTCGGCGTAATATCTTTGGATAATCACGAATAATATCGACACTGCCTTTTTGTAATGTCGGTGGGTCGCATATCAATAGATCAAAAGGGCCGCGTTTTTTAAAACGACTGAAGGACTTAAAAATATCAAGTTTTTCAAAGCGTACCTGAGCTAATGACTGCTGATTTAAGCGGTGATTCTCTCTACCTACATTCAGCGCAGCACTACTCATATCAACATTCAAAACAGACAGGGCATTGCCAGCAATAGCGGCAACTGAAAAACCACAGGTATAAGCAAACAAATTGAGCACGCGTTTATCTTGGGCATGCTCTTGAACCCAGCGCCGTCCATTCTGCATATCCAGAAATAAGCCGGTATTGCGCGATTGACCTAAAGATAGATTAAACTGTAAATTATTTTCCGTGATAGCCAGTTGCGTTATCGTTTCACCGCGAACAATATCAATCGGTCCCGACAGTTCATGCCGGTGCTGAACTTGAACACTTTTACAGCTAGGCAGTTGAGTTAGCAAATAATCAGCTAATGCTGCAATGCCAGTTTTCGTTTCAGGGGCAAATAAAGTAATTAAAGTAACTGGAGGTAACCAGTCTATAGTGACATGATGTAAGCCATCATAGGCATGTCCACGGCCGTGAAATAAGCGTTGAGCTTGTAATAGCTCATGCGAGCTAGTTGGGATATGTAGGTGTTGGACAAGTTGTAATAAATCAGACACGTATCAGCTCTCTAAATTAACGACTGATTAGTATATAGTAGATTTTACCAGCAGATAAGTAAGTTAGGCACTTACAGGTTGAATAGTTATTCTTATGATAAGTTGCTGGTTCGTTTTTGTATTAGAAAAATAGCGTAACGTAAAAATATAGAAAATTCTACGTTCGCTATTTTATATTTTGCTTAGTCTTAGTTTATTTACAATCAACGTAATCAAATTTAACGCCTGCTTTTTTTAGGCGAGAAGCAGCTTTAGACTCAGCAACTGCTTTTTTACTAGCATTAACTTTTTGCTTTTCTTCAGCAGCCTTTCCATCACTATAAGTAGTACAGCTAAAAGTTTCAGCATATGAAACGGAAGTGATTAATGACAGCGCTAAACCCGCGATAATTTTCTTCATTGTACAATCTCCATGCTCTAAAAAATAAAATCATCTGCCATTTAGCATATTCAATGACAGAAGAATAACAAACTAATTTAGTAATCTTCTGCGTATTATACCTTGCTCTTAGATTAAATCATTAGAATTAGTTAATATTCAAGTAAGGTATTAGAAAGTTCAAGGGTAACACTAGCGGTAAGAGCTAGGAGAGTCGCCTGTCCAGCGTTTAAATGCCCTAGAAAAAGAACTCATTTCTGAAAATCCTAATAGGTAAGAAATTTCATTCAGATTCAAACTGCTATCTTGAATATATTGATCTGCAAGTTCACTCCTTATCTCATTCAAAATAACGCGAAATGTTGTTCCTTCCTGTTGCAGTCGGCGGTGAATGGTTCGGCGCGACATATTTAGCGCGTTAGCTACGCTGTTATCAGTAACATTACCTGAGGGCAATTGCTCAATGATAATGGATTTTATACGTTCAATAACATTATCTGCATCTAAATTAGCCAAATACTTAATCATAAATTGATCATGTAATTGGGCTAGCATTGGATTACCTGAGCCAAGTCGCTTATCAATTACTTTTTTGGTAAAAGTAAGGGAATCTTGGGGGCTATCAAAATGTACTGGGCAACGAAAAAAAGCGAAATAGGCGCCACTATCTTTAGGAGCTGAATGGCTTATGTTTACTGTAACTGGATTTAAGGACGGCCCATAGTTTTTTCGACATAAATTCATTATTGTTGCCAAACGAAAATCCACTAATTCAGGAATGTAGGCAACCTCACTAGTAAAGGCATGAAAAAATGAAAAATCATGCTCTGATTCCTCAGTATGACACTCTACCGCATCCGTTGTGACCCGTATGTAGCGTACAAGCCGTCCAAAAGCGTCTCTTAAACTTGCACTTGTCAACCAGGCATAACTTAATGCGCCAGCAGAAGACGGATGCCAAAGCTCAGCGGCTTTAAAGCCAATATTAGGGGCAGCAAGTAAAGCAATGGCCTCCTGCCAAAGTCTTTCAACTTTAGCATAGGGAAGGCGTGCATTTGGGTCTTCGGCTAATTTTAAATCCAAACCTAGTTGTTTAAATAAAGGCTCGGGATTTTGTTCGTAAGATTCAATCACTTTCCATAGTGTATTTAAAGTGCCTGCATTATTAGTTAATGACATCGTGCGACCCGTCTAATGTTTATTGAGTTTAAATGTATTGTGCTGAATAAGTGAAATTTGGTCAATAGGTTGGCTCAGCAGGACAAGAGAAAAGTGGGCTGACTCGGTACACTAAACTCAAGTTTAAAAACTGGAGTGGGTAATGTACAAATTTATTTTGGAAGAGGAAGCAGAGTTCTGGCTTAACTATATAAAGGAATGGACGTTAAATAGAGATGATCCTGTACCAGAGCAAGTTTTACAGTTGCGTGATGAAGCATTGGAAAGGCTTAATGAGGTGACTGCTTCAATCGTAAAAGAAGAAAAAACGATTCATTAAATAATCATAGCCATCAAGCATTTCAATAAGGTGGTCAATTTAAGTAATGAGGCTAAAAAGTGGAATTAACAAATGAATTAAAACATATTGAAAGCTTGCAGAGTGCACTAATGGAAATTAATGCTACTCAACGTGACAAATATTCATGGGTTGCAAAGACAAAAGACTGTTTTGTTTTTACCGCTGAAGTTGACCATTTTGAACAAGAGAATAATAAATATAATCATACAGCGGGGGAATTTCGCAAAATTGTTCCCTCTTTGTCTACCCATTTAAGTAGTTCAGCATTTTATGTAAGAGAATTATACGATGCGCTTAATTTGACGTTTTGTATGGGTTTACGGTGCAAGCTTGTTTTATTAACAGGTGCCATAAATGGTACAAATTGCGGTGGTATAAAGGCAGCTATTGACGAGGGTGATTGGGTCGTGCATAAACTTATTGGGAGTCCTGTCGAGGGTTACGAATTTCATTTAATACGTATTAATCCTGAAAATGAGCCAGAGGCAGAATGTTTGTCTGGGTTTTTATGATGCTGATTAGTTAATGGAGTGGAGGGAGTAATATGGTACAAGAAGTTAATTGTAGTAATGATGATGTTTTACTTATTAGAGTGTAAGCGTAGGCTGTCGAAAAAGACTGTTTATTAAGGAAATTACTACCCTGATTATTGGCTATAAAATAAATAAAACCCATAGGATGTGCTGAGGAACGAAGCGCATCAATAGCTCATCGATGCGCCTCCTGCATCGGCACATCCTATAAATTTTTTATCCATAAACAAGGGAAGTAAAACACGTATAAAATGGTTAATTTCGACAGCCTAGTGTAAGCGACTAATAAAGCACGTACTTGCCATTTTAACTTACGGGCGTTTTTATAAGTTCTACATTCCACGGCAATAAATCTTCAACTTTATCTACCGTATCTGCATAAGGCAAGGCAGTCAGTATATGTTGGTAATATTGCAAAGGTTCTAGACCATTGGTTTTAGCTGTTTCTATTAAGCTGTAGTGAATAGCACTTGCTCGTGCGCCAGCTTCCGCCTCATCAAATAAAGACGTTTGTGTGGATTGTTCGCTAGAGAGTGAAAAGCGTTTTACTTTAGATAAGCGCAAGGCTTATTCTAAGATTTGAATGCGTTTTTTCTGTTCGGAAATGACGTTAGATTTACGTTCGATAATCGTGGCTTGATCATCAATAATTTGATCTTTTTTAAGCAATAAAGCCAATTGTTCTGATACGGAGTGATCAGCCTTATTGGCTTGTTTTTTAAGAGAACTATTGGCTAAAATCATGCCTTTATTATACTTTATTTAGCCCATGAATTCAGCTAAAAACCGCTTAATAAACAGATTCATAACTCAGTTTTTTATGGCCTTTCATCGCCATAATATCAAAGCCATCCAGCAACCAATTTAACTGTTGACCCGTCAGCGTTAGCGTCTCATTTTCACCTTTAGGCCACTTAAATTTCTCTTCCGCTAAGGATTTGTAATACAGCACAAAGCCATTATCTTCCCAGAACAAGCATTTGATTTTATTGCGCTGCTTATTGGTAAAGGCATACAAACACCCCGCAAAAGGATTATGCCCTAATTCACATTCAACAATAGCCGACAAGCCACGGTGTGATTTACGAAAATCAATGGGCTGACGGTATAAATACACCTCCGTCAATAACAAAGAAGGCCGCATAACCACGGTCATCGCAGCACCTCAACTAAGGATTTAATTAATCTCAGGTTACTTACAGGAATACCCAGCAATCGAGTCCCACCAGGAAACTGCAACGATAATTCCAAGGCAACATCAGGCGCACTCTAGGCTGTCGAAATTAGGTAGTTTAAGTGTAACTACTCACCCCATAGAGTTAATTTTCCCAGCTAAAGCCATTTGAATAGCAATCAATGGATTAATTCCTTGGTTCGCCATTGTTTGCAGATAGCTTGATATACGACAATAAGCTTGCGCATATA
>JAUVAA010000075.1 GCA_030591965.1 bacterium | reverse complement strand
TATGATGAAATTGTATCGGTCTGCTGCCAGGCATGGAATGCATTTGCAAAATGTGCTGAGGCGGTTCATCGTTTATGCTCCCGCCAGTGGGCATTATTAAAGTAATTATTTATTGGGATTGGTATAACTCGCCATACTTGCCTTTAACTAATTCATAATCTGCATAAGCATTAAAATTCACCACTAAAATCACCAAGGTGGCAATATTAAGAATGCTTTTTTTAGCGCCCAACTTAGGATAGGTTAACAAAGTGTTCGACCTTAGACTGCCAACCTCTTTCATACTCACAATCACCTATTCAGAAAACATTTCCGGAAGCAGCAAATAACTGGCGATCAAAAAGCACACGCCTCCCTGGAAGGTAAAAAAAGCCGACAGCCAGGAAAAAGTCATTGAACTATCCCCTGGAGGCACTGCCAAACTGTACAAAGCAGAAATCATAAACCCTATTGATCCGAGTAAATTTAACACGGTAATCCACCATTCAATATTACCTGGCTGCCAGCCCCAATAACCATGACAAACCTCCATAAAAGCTAAACGGCTGGCAATTAAAAAGCAGATACAACCAATAAAATTAGGTGTCCAAATCAATATATCCTGCTGTATCCAGTTCAAATCACTGATAAAGGCATTTCCTGTATTAAAGTTAAACATAATCGTACCAATAAACTGGACTAAACTCGCTAAATAACCAATACGTTTCGGGTGCCAAGCTAGCCATTGAAAATTAGTGGGGCGCTTTTCTTCGATATATAGACCTTCACTATCAGGGGCATTAATAGATTCTAGCAACTGACAAAATGCGGCTGAGGTAAAAAAAAGTGAACCAATAAAGAAAACCCAATCCAACGTCATACCTGCTACCCATTCTTTAGGTATGTCTTGGGGAAAAGTAATGGCATAGCCTCCCACAGAAAAACAGGCAGATCCGATAGTAAATAATATAGCGACCCACCAGGTTAGACGTGAAGGAGCCCAAAATCGTAACCAGGGGTTTTTATGTATTGCAGTGCTTATCACCCCCTCAGGAGACATGGTTATTGCGCCACGCCCCTTACGACGGCGGCGCGATGTCGCTATCTTTTGTGTCCCATTCGCTAAGGAGTGAACAACTTTAGTGATATAGCCAGGGCCGGAAAACTTTGTTGTTGATTGTGTCATAAATCAGTGAGTATAAAAAATTGATTCGTTCCTACAGTCTACATCACAGAACGCAGAGTGCTTCCCTTATGCATTCCCACGCGGAGCATGCGTGGGAATGAGAAGAATGTTCCTAGAAACATTAATGGTGGAAATTCCCACCCTCTTTCTTGGCAATAAGTCCGGGTTGCGAGCGAAACCATTCTATTGCTGTCCGCATATCTTCAAGTAACATATCCGCCATATCATGACTAAAACCTTCTTTTACCACAACGCGCTGTACTACAAGATCCTGGCGATTGGGTGGCATCGGGTAAGCAGGCACTAGCCAGCCACGTTCACGCAATTTATCGGCCATATCAAATAACGTATAATTGGTCGCATCAGCCACTTCATCTTTTAATTTCCAACAAAACACCGGAATATCACTACCATCGGTAATTAATTCAAACGGTCCTAGCTTGGCAATTTCACCTGACAAATACAGTGCAACATCCTGACAAGCCTGCTGTACTCGCTGATACCCATCCATACCTAAGCGTAGAAAATTATAGTATTGCGCTACGACTTGATTGCCGGGGCGAGAAAAATTGATAGAAAAATCAATCATATCACCGCCCAGATATTTCACATGAAATACCAAATCTTCAGGTAAGTGTTTTTTATCACGCCATATTGCCCAGCCTACGCCCGGGTAAACAAGGCCGTATTTATGCCCGGAAGCATTGATTGAAACCACGCGCGGAACACGAAAATCCCATTCCAGATCAGGCTGGATAAACGGGGCGATAAATGCGCCACTCGCGCCGTCGACATGAATCGGAATATCAATACCTGTTTCCTGCTGATATTTATCCAGTGCATCAGCGACCTCTTTAACAGGCTCATATTTACCATCCATGGTACTACCCATGATAACCACGACACCGATAGTATTTTCATCGACTAGCTTTAAGGCCTCTTCAGCATTCAGGGTAAAACGGTCACCTTCAGCCATCACTTCACGTGCTTCAATATCCCAGTATTTACAGAACTTATGCCAGCAAATTTGCGTATTAGCGCCCATTACAATATTGGGCTTATCTGTAGATTTACCCGCTTTTTTCATTTTATCGCGCCAGTTCCACTTCATCGCCATACCCCCCAGCATTGCCGCTTCACTAGAACCTACGGTAGACGTACCTGTCGCGATTTCATGATCGGGTGAATTCCATAAGTTAGCCAGCATATTGACACAGCGGCTTTCAATTTCAGCCGTTTGTGGATATTCATCCTTATCAATCATATTTTTGTCGAAACATTCCGACATCAACTGTTTCGCTTCAGGCTCCATCCACGTCGTGACAAAAGTCGCTAAATTTTGGCGTGAGTTACCGTCTAGGATTAATTCATCGTGAATCAGGTTGTAAACGGTTTTAGGGGCGGTACTTTGCTCTGGAAATTTATGCTTAGGGATGCTTTCAGTCATTTCCCTAGACGCATAGGTTGGCATTAATACCTCATCTTCAGTGGATTGATCTTTTACTTTTTTCTCATGCATAGGTTTATCTCCTAGTTATATTTCAAATATAAAATAGCTTAAATTATTGCCCCGCCCGTACTAATACTGATGCTGTCGTACCTATTCTTAACTCTACTCCCGCAGGCAATTTATCAAGATGTATTCTTACGGGAATACGTTGAGCCAATCGAATCCACTCGAAAGTTGGGTTGATATTGGGTAATAGGTTATAACCCGTACTCCCATCAGATTGAGCCAGTCCCCAGCCCAAACTATCCACTGTCCCCTTGATAGGTGTATCTGGGTAACTCATTAATGTTACTAAGGCTTCATCTCCAGCGCGCATTTTACCGATCAGAGTTTCACGGAAATAAGCATCTATCCAGAAAGTGTTCATATCCACCAAGGCAAGTGCAGCTTTATTAGCCACTGCCTGACTCCCCAATTGCAGGGTTAAGTTAGTCACATAACCATCAACCGAAGCTCTTACTTGGGTAAATTCAAGATTTAAAACAGCCTGATCAACAGCAGCCTTGGCAACCCGTAAACGTGCATTTTCATCCCCTAGCGCACCTAAACTTGCCTTTGCCTGAGCAAGATTTGCCTGCGACTGCAATAAGGCACTTTTAGCGGCTAGAAGAGCTGCAGAAGATTGCGTTTTATTTGCTCCAGCCACTTCATATTGCATCCTTAAATCATCATAACGTTGCTTGGAAATGGTGCCTTTAGTCACTAATATCCGATTACGTTTAAATTTAGCTTTTGCATCCCGAAACTGAGAGTTAGTGGCTTTTACCGCTGACTTTGCTTCAGTAATGGCAGATTTAAACTGTTCAACACTAGCCGTCGCCGCTTCAACTTGTTTGCTCAGTGCCTCAAGATCATCCAATGTTTGGTCATAATTACCATGCGCCTGATCCAGACTGACCTTAAAGGTGCGTGGGTCAATTTCAAACAGTAAATCGCCTACTTTTACAATCTGGTTATCTTTAATCGGTAATTTAATAATCGGCCCTGTAACTCGTGGAGTCACCTGAATAACATAAGACATCACCTGACCATCCCGTGTCCAAGGATTGGTCATATAGTCCCAATATTTATATAAGACGGCTGCAATCGCAATTAAAACAATTGATGTGGTCAATAGGTATTTTAAATAGCGCACGTATTAGCCCCTAATAAAAAAAGTTCCGATAATAACGGTATATATAATCATCAATGCTAGTAATACTAGCGGTGGATAAAAAAAGTATTTTGATAAGTGGTAGCGGTTGAGTAGCTTAGCTGTTATTAAGGCTAAAAATACGCCCAATATACTCACAATAAGTAAGGGCGGTAAATAAATCCCACTGATAGAAAATTCGTGAGGTATCTGATTCATAATTTTTTTATTCTGTAAATAGGCTACCAACTTAACATGGGACAAACAATGTGGAGTCTCGTTCCAATGCTCCGAGGCTGTGAAAGAATTAGACGTAGGTTGGGGTGAAGCATGAACCCCAACAACTGAGGCTAAGCAAGCCATTGATTGTTGAGGTTCACAAGCTCACCCCAACCTACGCAATCTATTTTTTTAGAGAAATTATTCAATTCTTTCACAGCCTCTCCGCGTTGGAATGCATACAGGAATGCTCTGCGTTCCACGACGCGGAGCGTCGGCTCATGCATTCCCACGCGGAGCGTGGGAACGAGACCCTGTAGGGTGTCCCGTGTTAAATGTGTAGCCTGTAAATGTCTCCATATACACGTTAAAAATTTTAATTTAAGTACGCGCTGTCATTCTAAAATCGTTCTTCTTGCCATTGTAACCAATCAATGTGACTGGCAGCGTCCGCATAGGCAATCGCTGTCTGGGATAAGCTTTGGAAATTCCCGAGCAATAGATAAATATTTCTACTTTCCTCGGCACTCATTTTTTTAGCGTCAATATTATTTAAGGTTTCTGCAAAGCGCGTATTGAGCTTGCTTTGCCGTGCCAATAACCGTGCAGATAAAACATCAGCTGATTCGGAGTCAGGAGAGTCAGCCCAACGCCCAAAGCCTTTCTCAATCACACTACACCATTCACAAATATCATCACGCAATGTTTTAGTTAATGCATCTGATTGTAGAGTAAAACGTACTTCCCTTAGAGCTTCAATACGATAGCTCAGTGTTTGCAGAATTGTCACCATATCACTTATTTGCTGTGGCGATGTATTGGGGAATTTTTTTGGGTCAATTTGCCCACCCCAAGCCGCTAATTTTATTGGCAAAGAGCGTAATTCCTGACGGTAGTGAGCTAGTTTTATACGTTCGAGTACAGATTGCACAGGGTGAGTATCAGAGATATTGGAAATCAAAAATTCACAACTGCGAAAGTAACGGCGGATCATACTTAAAAATGCTTTTTCTTGGCGTGGTGAGCGAGTGATATAAGTCAATAAGAAAACCAGTGAAAGAGCCATCACAGTGAATAAGAAACTATTCGCCTGAGCGGCAAAGTCATAAGTTTGTTGATTTTCAATGCCAAACATATTGAACATAGAGAGGTAGAGAGCTGTTCTGCTGATGCCAGAAAAGAAATAGGCCGCTGCAAAGGTAAACAGAAAGATAATCAGCCCAAGTTCCGTGAAGCTTGATAACAGTGGCATGATAAAGATATACACGACAAAGGCAGCTAAATAAGCAAAAGAAAAAGCCTTTATTATCTTGAGTTTAAAGTGTGGATTCTGAGCGGCAATCAATGCTACATTTGGCACAAATTGATACCAAGAAACATGCCCTGGAGGATCTAGGTAAATCCAAATTAACGCACCAACCCACATAGATGTGACCACCATAATGCTGGCTCTGACACGGTCAGGATCCAAAACGGTCAAGCCTAATGGTTCACGAATGGGAGCATAGTTAAATGCTAGAAGACTGGGATTTAATACTTCATGTCCTGCTATTTCGCTGACACACGCTAGCATTGCACGCGATAATTGGTCGAGTTTATCGAGTTCAACTTTAGCCATTTGTACAGACGCACGTTGAAATTGGTCTAGGTTTTGATAGTCTTTATCATTCAGCGGCAGCGAAATTGTAGCGCATATATACCTTGTTTTTTGTCCTTTTAAAAGACTTTGAGCCTGTTCAAATCGTGACTCTAATTCAGTAAAAAGCGGCTTTATCTTAGGAAAAATTTTTTCTACATCAATTGCTTGGAGCTCAATATAGCCCATTTGTAAACGTTCCATACTTTCCATCATGGCTAAAGTCAGCTTATGTAAACGCTCCCAATGGTGGCGGACTTCACGTACTGTAAAGCTTTCTGATGCCGCTGCATTAATCGTTTGCTCCAATTGATTCAAGTATTTGTCGTTTTGGCTGCGCGCAGATATTAATTTATCATCACGATCAAAACTAACGATACAGCTTTGATAATTCTGTAAAAATATTTTCTGTTGGCTTAATAATGAATCGCCAATTTTCTCCAGTGCTAAGTGATTTGAGCGTGGCCAAATAAAGACTGAAATCAGTGTCCAGATAATGATGCCAATCATGGTTTCAAGAGTACGGAACACGGCAAATTCAAAAGCATGTTCCGACGATGGACCCGCTGTGGTAATCATCATGCAGACAAAGGCAGCAACAAACCAAAAATATTGACCATTTTTCCCCGTCATTTTGTAACTAACGAAAGCCAAGTAAGGGGTGATTGAGATAAAAAACAGCCAACGATCCTGCGGAAATAGCCCAAGAAAAAATAAACCTGTTACCAGAGCCAGCAGGGTTCCCCCCATACGTAATGCCCCTTTATGGAATGACTGACCTGATGTCGGTAGGCTAATCATGGCTATAGAGATAGCTGACCAAGTGGGGCTCATCCAAGAATAGCGCAAGGCAATATAATAGGCAATCGTTATCGCTAACGCTATTTTAATGGCTTCTTTTGTATTCGTGGATAGTGTCAACATACTGTATTTTTTATGTTCCTAAAAGGTATGCGGTGCGATACCCTAACAGAGAATTATTTTGTTGTTGAAGTTGCCCACGTTATTTTATCCATTAGTTTACCAAGGCTTAAACTTGATCCTCTAGCAGGCGGAAACTCCTTTAAAGTGGCTAATTGCTTGCCGACCACTTCTTGCGCAGGTACCATTAAATACATACGATCTGCCCACCATTTTGTGTACATACTGGATTGCTCTTGAAAACGCTCATAAGGGTCACGACGTAAATTGGTAATCAGTGGCCAACTTGGCGTTTTGTGCCAAGCGGTCGGTAGATTTCCCCACATTTCTGTAAAGGTAATTTTCCATTCACCGACTCGAATAGCGTTTAAATCGCCATCACCACTGAAGTAAAAAATCTCTTTTCGCGTACCAGGCCCTTTGCCAGTTAGCAAGTCCATTTGATTATATCCATCAAGATGCGCTTTAAACGTTTTTCCATCGGCTTTAACACCGCCTTTTTTCAGTTTTTCTTGAATATTAGTCTCTTTACCTGCTGCCGCTGCTAGCAAAGTCGGCATCCAATCTTCATGGGCGAATATATCATTGATGATGGTTCCTGGTTTGATCTTACCCGGCCAACGCACCAACTGTGGCACACGAAAGCCACCTTCACTGGTCAAACCTTTCTCACCTTTAAAGGGATGGTTACCGCCTTGTGGCCAAGTGAATATTTCAGCACCGTTATCTGTCGACCAAATAACAATAGTGTTGTCAGCGACTCCCAATTCATCCAGTTTATCCAATAATGCCCCTGTCACATCATCCAATTCAGCCATCCCATCAGCAAAGATGCCATTGCCTGTTTTATTCTTGTATTTTTCCGACAAATGAATCCAGACATGGTTACGTGTGGAAACATGCCAAAGGAAGAATGGCTGATCTTCTTTTGAGGCTTGATTCTTTTTAACCGCTCGCTCCATAAAATCCAGCGACCGTGCTAACAAGTCTTCCTCAATAGTTTCCATACGTTTTTTGGTCAGCGGCCCCGTATCCTTACATTTCTGCTTGCCCATCACACCCCAGCGTGGCTCATCAGTTTTGTCAAAGGTATTGGTTGCAACACAATCCATGACACCGCGCGGCCCATACTTTGCGCGAAATTTTGGGTCTTTTGGGTAATCTGCATTCTCTGGTTCTTCTTCCGCATTCAAGTGATACAAGTTACCGTAGAATTCATCCATACCATGTACCGTTGGCAAGTATTCGTTACGATCACCTAAATGATTTTTACCAAATTGTCCCGTCATATAACCATAAGGTTTCAACAACTCAGCAATAGTAGGGTCAGCTTTACGCACACCATGCTTTGCACCTGGCATACCGATAGTGAGTAAGCCCGTACGAAAAGGATTTTGCCCCAACATAAATGCAGCGCGTCCAGCAGTACAAGATTGTTGTGCATAAGCGTCAGTCATCAACGCGCCTTCTTTAGCGATACGATCAATGTTCGGTGTACTACCGCCCATCAAACCACGATGGTAAGCACTGATATTATCCTGTCCAATATCATCCCCCCAAATCACTAAAATATTAGGTTTTTTCTCCTTTGCATAGCTTGTACCGACAGACAAAAAAAGTCCAGACAGTAGTAATGCAAAGAAAGGTTTGCTTTTGTTTTTCATTTTTTTATCCTTACCTGACAATTTTTAATATTATCGTTGTTTAATTAAATTATTGGGATACCCACTTAACACGGGACTATAGTAGGGTATCGCATCGCGTACCTTTCGTCAGCATAAGGGTTGCGGTGCATACCCTACAAACTGCTTGTCCCGTCTTAAATGTGTAGCCAATTATTAGACATCTTTTATGGTATTTATAGCGACAATTATTCAGGAAAAAGAAAGGTCACATTTAACTTGAACCCATATTTTCCTGTTCCCACCGCAGAAGAACTAATTGGGCGACCAAAAGGTTCAAAAAACACATTATCCCGCTTTGAAGACTCGTCCAATACGAACACCGATAGGCAGGTCTAATTTTTTGGCATTCCAATCATAACTCCACATAATATCCTGCATGCCTAGATACCACCCTTTTTGCTCAAACAGTGAATCAAAGTGATAGTTTAATATCGGCTGAAAATAGCTTTTGCTGACATAATCTCTATTGTTTGCTCCGCCCGTCACACCCCAAACATGATAACCCAGCACGCCTGTTTGTATGTTTTTACTAGGCTCTAAAAACACAACACCTGAGGGGCCTAGTGAAAACTGACCTGTCCCTGTTCTTTTATCGGTAGCGGTTGGAATTTCAGTTGCCAGCCCAATCCCCCGCATGGCTCCCCATGACCCTAGTTTTTGTTGATGTACAGGGATGGCAAGAATACTCATATCGCCTAATCCAGTTGTACCACTTTTAGGGCCGTCTGGATTGGCTGTTGTTAAAACGGGTAATGTTGTCCGCGTAACCATAAAGGGGAAATAACCGTCTTTTGCAAGCTTTATAGGTATCACGGGCTGAATAACAAAGGCGTTAGAGTAGCCACTTGCTTGCCAACTTTCAGGAATAAAGGAATTTTGAATTTGAAATTGCATTAGATTGGCTATAGGATTAGTCGCTTGAGCGGCTAATGCCCCTGCATCTTTGGCAACTTTAGGTTTTTCTGTATCAGTATTGGTAGGCTTTGCTGTGGCGGGTGGCGAGGAATCTGCTGTGTAGTGCTGTGTTTGAGTATCAGCAGGTGTATGCACGACTTCATTTGCATAGACTCTTTGTACAAGTAAGGAAAAAAGACTAGCTAAAAATATTAGCAGCTTGTATTTATTCATTAATACTATCCTGTCCCTAAAGGAGCTGTTATTTAAAACCTACTGTACTTTCAGGTATTATTAAGTCTCGCGCCTAAGCATTGTAAATTCATTGAGCTTGATAAAATTGGCTACACATTTAACACGAGACACGCAGTATAGCGGTATTATTCGTAGGTGCGGCTTTAGCCGCACAGTGCAGATAAATCTGCACCTACAATACTATTATGCCCCGTGTTTTATGGTAGCCATAAAATTTACTTTAACATAGCTATAAACGTTAGCACCGACCATTTTACGCCAACAGTTATCTAGGCTTGTAATGGAATTAATTGAGGCTATCGGCGTTTTTTAGTGATAGTATTAATGGTAGATTTTTGTTTAATGCTCAACTTAATAGCAGTGATGCGTAGAGCACCCCCGACTTAAAAGGAAATCTATTTTGGAGCCAATAGCATTACACCGAACGACGATCATACGTCCGTTTATCGAGTTTCTTACTGATATTGGTGCGCCCGTCAATCGTACACTGCAACAAGTCAAACTGCCGACTTTGGCGTTAAGTGATCCAAATTATTATATTTCCAGCCTTGCTTTTTGGAAGTTCACTGAAATCATGGCCATAAAAGAAGGCATACAAGATCTTGGCTTTCTTGTCGGGAGAGAGTTTGGGGTGACAGCCATTGATCCTAATTACAACAAAATGCTTGCGCAGTTACCCTCACTTTATCAAGCATTGCTAAAAACCTGTCATGCCGTTAAAGCTGAAACCTCTCATTCTGATATGTTGATCTATAATACGCTAACAGGCAATACGCGCTTTTGCCATCGCACAAGTTTTGGAATCAAGCATCCGAACCATAGTCGGATGGAACTGTATGCTTTGATGGGAATGGTGGGTATTATTCAAGAATTCACAGGTCCTGCATGGCAGCCTAAGGAAATAGGCTTAATGTCATACCAAAAACCTAGTGCTAGAATTAGAGAATCTTTACCTAATTGTCAACTTCTAAACGGGCAGGCCTATGGCTTTGTTAGTATAGAAACCGCTTTACTCAGTCTCCCACCTTTGTTGCAAAGTCAGGATAAGGAGGGGAACTGCAAACAAGCGTTAGTGAGCAGCCAACTTGGAGGGGCTGCTGATGGTTTTCTTAATTCGCTTAAACAGTTATTACAGAGTTATTTTCCAGAAGGAACACCGAGTATTGGATTGGCGGCAGAAATGGCTAATACGAGTGTGCGCTCATTACAACGGGAGTTAGCAAAATCCAAGCTTAGTTATCGAGACTTATTAACGCAAGTTCGTTATACAACGGCAATAAATTTATTAAAAGATCCAGACAGGCATGTGCAAGAGGTCGCTTATAAACTAGGTTATCAAGATGCTTCGCACTTTGCCCGTGCTTTTAGGAAAACAGCAGGCATGAGTCCCACAGAGTATAAAAAATCAATTGATAACGTCGTCTATCCGATAAACTAAGAAATACTAAAACCTAACTATTAGGACGTACACGTTCCTTATTAAGCTCTATTCTTTAGGCACTTTTTACATTATCTTTTATGCCCCTAAATACCCCCATCATTAGCTGTCACGACTGTGGATTATTACAACAAATAAGTCACATGCCTGAAGACGGAGATATAAAGTGCTGTCGCTGCGACTCGACCTTACGCAAGCGCCAGCGTATTGAGCCGTCTAAGAGTATTGAGCATACACTAACACTTGTGATTACTGCGTTGGTTTTATTGCTTATCGCCAATACCTACCCCATTCTACAAATTGAGGCAGAAGGTCACGCTCTTTCTAGCACCCTATTCTCCTGTGTCAGTTATTTATTCACCCATGAAATGCTATTTTTGGCTGGGTTAGTATTTTTGACCAGTATCGGCGCACCATTAATTCAGTTAACGGGACTGTTATACCTCTTTCTACCACTGCACTTTAATCATGTCCCCCCTTATGCAATACAAGTATATCGATGGGTACGTACTATTCGTGCATGGAGCATGTTAGAAGTTTTAATGCTTGGTATCCTTGTTTCGATAGTTAAGTTATCTGCGCTTGCGACTGTTATTCCAGGCATTGCCTTAGCTGCTTTTGCCTTATTGATCTTATTTATTGCGGCCATTTTAAGCACACTGGATACAGAAATGGTTTGGGAACAAATTGCTCCCGACACGCAAGCAAGAGAAACACAGCAATATACAATCAATACCCAGCTAGTCAATTGCCATAATTGCCATTTATTATGCACAGTCACAACTGAGCACGTACAGGGAGAAAATTGTTGCTCTCGTTGCCAAACCGCTCTACATTTCAGAAAACCCGACAGCCTAAACCGCTGTACCGCACTCGTTATTGCCGCTGCTGTACTCTATATCCCTGCTAATTTATTGCCCGTTATGGTTGTCAGTGGAATGGGGACATCTGAGGGCGACACCATTATGAGCGGTGTGCTTTATCTAGCAAGTTCAGGCGATATGCCGCTCGCCATTATTGTTTTTATCGCTAGTATCTGTGTCCCCACTATTAAATTACTGATCCTTACTTTGCTATTAGTCACTGTTCATTTGAAGTCACAATGGCGTGCCACGGATAGAACACGCTTGTATCGTTTAACAGAGTTAATTGGCCGCTGGTCAATGGTGGATATTTTTGTCGATACCTTAATGGCAGCATTAATCCAGATTGAGGGCTTAATGGTGATAGAAGTAGGTGTTGGGGCGGTTGCTTTTGGTGCCGTCGTTGTTTTAACAATATTAGCCGCAATGGCATTTGACCCCCGATTAATCTGGGATAATATGGAGCAAGTAAATGAATGAACCCATGCAAGGTGCGTACAAGAATGATTTGCCAGAAAGTCATATTCGAGCTAGGGCAAAATTTTCTATCGTCTGGTTAGTGCCTATTATCGCTATTTTAATTGGCGCATGGATAGGATATAAGACTTGGTCTGAAATAGGGCCAAAAATTACCATTACCTTCAAAACAGCGGATGGGTTGGAAGCAGGTAAAACCAAAATAAAATATAAAAATGTAGAAGTAGGCGTGGTTAAAATCATTCGTGTAAACAATGAGACTATGGATGTTGAAGTAATTGCCGAAATGCACAAGAATACCAGTCCCTTTTTGACGGACAAGACTCGGTTCTGGGTGGTGAGAGCGCGTATTGATGCCAGTGGTGTATCAGGTTTATCAACCTTATTATCAGGTGCTTATATTGATATTGACCCTAGCTCTGAAGGTAAAAAGGAACGTAACTTTAATGGCTTAGAGACTCCTCCTGTTATTACTGGAAAAGTACCTGGCAAGCATTTTGTATTGCATACCAAAAATTTAGCATCCATAGACAAAGATGTCCCCGTTTACTATCGAAAGTTTAGTGTAGGTAAAGTTGAAGATGTCATACTCAATAAAGATGGTGAGTCAGTGACAGTGCGTATCTTTATTAATGCACCGTATGATCAATGGGTTAATAAAACAACGAAGTTTTGGAATGCCAGTGGTGTTGATTTTTCAATGAACGCAGAGGGGCTAACTGTCGACACCGAATCTTTAGTTTCCCTATTAATCGGAGGGATTGCCTTTGAATCGACTGACCTGAGTAGTGATGTCACTCAAGCAGAAAATAATAGCCAATTTACACTTTATAAAAATCATGCAGACACGTTAAAAAAAGCTTATAAAATTGGCGTTAAATATGAGCTTAATTTTTCTGAGTCTGTACGCGGTCTTTCGGTGGGAGCACCCGTTGATTTTAGAGGCAAACAGCTCGGTGAGGTTGTCGATATTCAACTATCCTATGATATTGATAAGAAGAAAATTAGCGTGCCAGTCACAATCTTAATTGATTATGGCAGAATTGCCTTCAAAGGAAATAAAAAGACAGCAGGGCAAATTTTTGATTCGCATAAAAATTTAGCCAATCATTTTATTAAACAAGGACTCAAGGCGCAGCTACAGAGTGGGAACTTGCTGACAGGACAATTATTTGTGGCATTAGACTTTTTTCCTGACACACAAGCTTTTACTATCGATTGGGATGAAGAAATTCCTGAGTTTCCAACGATCTCTGGAACATTGGGAGGGCTTAAACTGCACCTAGGCAGTATTCTAAAAAAAGTGGATAATATGATGACGCAGGTGGAAGAACTCAGTCATAAGCTAAATCATAACTTAGAGCCTGAACTCTCTGTTATTTTAAAGCAAGCCGAAAATACATTAGTCACTATTCAAGGAACAACCTGATTAGAAAGATTCTTCAGCTAAACCAGATTTCCCCAAGTATAAAGCGCATACTGACCTAAATATACCCACCAAAGAGGAACTGTCATGGCCATGAACCGTATCCAATTCCAACAAGGCTTAT
>JAUVAA010000089.1 GCA_030591965.1 bacterium | reverse complement strand
TTAGCTTTTAAACTCCCACACTAGCTCATTATTTTACTAATGGCTTCAACTAGAAAGACCAAGATACATCCCCGAACTCGGATGATGATTTTATCACCTTCTTTGAGTGCAAATTAATCATACAAACAAGAGCCATCAAGGTGTCCCACCTTAACTTCGTAGCCCACTAACTTATTCTCTATGCCTGTATTATTACCCTAAACTAATAAAAAAGTTTAACTCACATAACCATTTTCCATTAAAATGAAAGTAGTTAATATACTTAAAAAACCAAACCCTCATTAAGTTTATTTCAGTAAAATCATAGTGTACTTGGCATGTATTTACTACCCAAAGAGACCTAATGCTAATAAAATAACCTGGACTTACCAAGCTTTGTGGCCATGACTTTAGTCGTGCAGTCGTGGCTAAAGCCATTGCCACAGTGTGAGAGATTCATATAACATTTACTTCTCATGCCTTAGCTAGTCCATAAGTACCTAATAAAAATTAATTTAACATTCCTGTAGGATGGGTAGAATGGAGTGCCTGCTTTTTAGGCGCGCAATGAAACCCATCAACCTCACGCAGAATGATGGGTTTCGCAAGAAAACGCTCTACCCATCCTACGTAAATACGTCAAATATAAATGTTAAAATAATTATGCGTATGTACTTATAACCCTCTACTAAAACGGAATCATATGACTCATTCACCTGAAAAATCTAGCAATGTCGTTTGGCATCAATCAACAGTCAACAGAAAACGCCGAGAAGAAAAAAACCAGCATAAATCAGCAGTTCTTTGGTTTACGGGCCTTTCTGGCTCAGGAAAATCTACGCTTGCTCACGCCGTGGAAGAACAACTCTATCAACTCGGCTTAAATACTTTTGTGCTGGATGGCGACAATGTGCGTCATGGACTCAACAAAGACCTCAGTTTTAGTAATACAGACCGTAAAGAGAATATTCGTCGTATTAGCGAAGCCGCAAAACTTATGCTAGAGGCTGGAATAATCACACTAACCGCTTTTATTTCACCTTTCAGAGAAGAGCGCGCCATGGCCAGAAGTCTTATGCCACATGGTGATTTTCTTGAAATCCACTGTTACTGTCCGCTAGAAGTCTGTGAAACTAGAGATGTAAAAGGACTTTATAAAAAAGCACGTAAGGGTGAAATTAAAGATTTCACAGGCATCTCATCGCCCTATGAAGCTCCAACTAACCCCGAATTAAAAATTGACACTCACGCACTCTCTCTGGAAGAAAGTGTACGACAGGTCATCTCTCTGTTGCGGGCTCGTCACATATTACCTAACACAGAAGTAAGCTAATGCATTACGACGTTTTTAATGGCGATGCTGATGGCATCTGCGCGCTCATACAACTGCGCCTAGCTCACCCCCTTAACTCGACTTTAGTAACAGGGATCAAGCGAGACATCCAGTTACTTAAAAAAATCGCTGCAGGTTCTGGCGACCAACTCACTGTACTTGATATTTCCCTGCAAAAAAATACCGATCAGGTAAAAAACTTCTTAGAACTTGGCGCAAAGATTTTTTATGCTGATCACCACCAAGCAGGCGATATCCCACACCATCCTAACTTAACAGCATTAATCAATACCAGTTCAGACACCTGTACCAGTTTAATTATCAATCAGCACCTGCAAGGACAATTCCCACTGTGGGCTATTACCGCAGCTTTTGGCGATAATTTACATAAAAGCGCAGAACAATTAGCCAAAACCTTGAATATTCACTCCGATATACTGGGACAATTAGAAAAACTAGGCACTTATATTAATTACAATGGCTATGGTAGCTGTATAGCAGATCTACATTTTGCGCCTGATAAACTTTACCAAGAAATGGCAAGCTACACTTCTCCACTTGATTTTATTACTAATAACCTGCTTATCTATAATCAACTTGAACAAGGTTATTTAAAAGATATGCGCAGTGCCGAACAAACTCAAGCAGAGTACGACAATGACAAAATTGCTGTCTATATCTTGCCCGATGAAACGTGGGCAAGACGAGTCAGCGGAGTTTTTAGTAACGATTTAGCAAATCAACACCCTGATAGAGCGCATGCGGTACTCACTTTCACCCCAGATAATGACTATCAAGTGAGCGTCAGAGCACCATTGAACAATAAGACCAAAGCAGATGAACTGTGTGCGTCATTTGCTACGGGTGGGGGGCGTAAAGCAGCGGCGGGTATAAACCATTTACCCATAACTGAGCTGGAAACTTTTATTGCAAAATTTAGTGAAATTTATAGTTAAACATCAGGGGTTAAGTTAAGCACTAACTTAACCCCTATATAAACGTAAAACACACGCTACACCTTACACCGTGCTTATCACATTTACCTCATAAGGGTCGGGTCCTTATAAAGGCCACGCCAAAACGCCATTAATTATTACAAGATAAAGAGAACCAGTCATATGAGACATCAGGAAATTAAATATGCTATTTAATTCATACATTTTTATCTTTGCATTTTTACCCATTACATTTACCCTCTATTTTCTTCTTGCCAGATACAAAAATGGTGAGGCAGCTATTACTTTTCTGGTTCTGGCTTCCTTATTTTTTTATGGCTGGTGGAATCCTGCCTATCTGGTCTTAATGCTAATATCCATTGGCGTTAACTATACGATTGGAGAATCTATCGTTCGTTACCGTGCAGCAAATAATTTGCATCAAACCAAGCTACTATTAACGAGCGGTATTATTTTTAACCTAGGCTTACTTGGCTATTTTAAATATGCCAACTTTATCTTTGAAAATACCAACTTACTTTTAGGGTTTAACCTTCCTATTAATGAAATTATTCTGCCCTTAGCTATTTCATTTTTTACCTTTCAACAAGTTGCTTATCTCATTGACGCCTATAAGGCGTATCACCGAAGAATTCAAATTTTCTCACTACGTCTTATTCACTGGTTCTGGGAGCCCGCACATTATAAAACTGAGTTAGGTGAACTGATACTAGCCGATATTTTCGATACATCATGCGTTGTCAATAAAAAAGAGCCTGTTGGCATCAAACTAAACAAGATAAATATGAAAACTCATTTAATTAATCAGCACAGGCAGCGTTCCGTTTTATTGAAAAATACACTCTAGTTTTATAAGTTTAAATACCGATACGACCTTTGAGCTCCACTTGTGCAAGTTACATTAGCTGATAATTACTTATTTTAACCTTCCCCCACAAAATCTCTATCCACCCACCCCTTATAAATGTATGCGATTTTTTTTAATTATTTTTATAATTCTTGCCAGTTACGGGTCTCTTTATCCCTTTGATTTTGAATTAAACGCACACTCAGGAACTTCATTCCTTTCTCCGTTATGGGGTCATGCGGCAAACATCCCCTCTATTAGTGATATTTTGGGGAATATTGCCCTATTTTTACCATTGGGAGTAATAATTAATCTACAAAACAAAAAAAATCATTCTATTAATCTTTTTCTATTTCTCTCAGGGATTGCCCTAGCGACCGCTCTGCAAATTCTACAACTTTATACGCCTTCTAGAGACCCTAATTTACTTGATGTCGTCTGGAATATTGCAGGAATAATCACTGGCCTCCTAGTAGGCGGTATCTTTAACCGTCCAAAGAATCATAATAGTTCCACACTAATCTCCTTTAATATTGAGTTGCTTTTAATAGGTAGCTGGGTTGCCTTTCAGCTTATGCCTTTTGTTCCTACTTTAGACATAGGGCTTATTTGGGGAAATGTAAAACAACTACTCCCGCCCTTTCAGTTTTCCTTTATCGTATTTTTATCGCATTTTTCAAGCTGGTTAGTGGTTGGGTTTTTTCTAATAAAAGCTTTACCTGGTAAAAAAATCTACCTATTTAGTCTGATTATTTTAGTGACCTTTACGATTAAGTTCTTTCTGGTAGATACTACGATAAATTTTTCGAGCTATCTAGCAGGATTGATTGCCGTAGTAATCTGGCAGTTAAAACTATCAAAATCTCCTTATAATGTAGCAACTCTGATAATTTTATTGTTATCAAGCATTATTGCCAAAGGTATTTTCCCCTTTGAATTAAATACTTATGCTAAACCATTTAACTGGATACCCTTTTATGGGTTTTTAACGGGTTCAATGCTCATTAACGCACAAAACCTGCTAGAAAAATTATTTCTTTACGGCAGCCTGTTGTGGCTCATCCCTCAACAAATGCGTCATGCACTTACACTTGTTCTAATCTCATTAACCACAGGCATAGAAATTTTTCAGATATTTTTAACAGATCACACCGCTGAAATAACCGATCCCATCCTAATTATATTGATCGCACTTTCTGCGAAATATCTACCTCATACTCAATTAGATAATTTCTCCACTACCACTCAAAAAATAACACCAGCAACTCAAGGACTACCTGAGCCACCAACAGCCGTTTATCAAAAACAACCACAGTCCTATACGCTGTTATTAATTCCGATAATTGCAATGACGTTGGGTCTAAAACTATTCCTAAGCTTGCCGCAACTTCCCTATAACATCAAAGAATTATTTTTAAATGGCGGTAGCTTACTCAGTCTATTTTGTTTCTCACTATTTCTGGTATGGTTTGCCATCAGCGGCCCTTTACTATCGAAGTTAAGTTCAAAATCCATAATAAACTCTATTTTTCTTTTTCCTGTCAGTATTGCATTCTGCGCCTTAACTTACGCACTGATTAAATTCTCAGTTTCATATGAAAGTCTATCAGATATTCTTGGCTCATTATCAATCAGAAGTGCGATAGAGAATGAAGGTTTATGGGGAAATTTAGGCCAAACATTATTAATGTTTCCTAATGCTATAGACAAATTAGAACGTTATGGGCGCTTCATTGCATTAATCTCCCCACTGACGCTAGCAATGTGTTTTTGGACAACTATTTTTAGTACCAAGAACCCTACTGTTAAGCCTCAGTTAGTAATACTTATTCAAGGCGTTCTGCTTCTAGTTAGCTTTTTGATGGCCAAATTTATTAGTATTGACAATGCAGCCACTGACAACCTGACTGAACTAATAGCTGAAAATGGTCTGCCATTTCTCGGTGCTTTAACCTTATTGCTAACTCTTAATGCCGCTTACCTTGCGAAGAAGCCAATCAACCTTCAAATTACCCGTATTTCAAGCTACTTATTTTCAATCGCTGCCATTATTGCTGGTTGGTATTTATTCAACCTAGGTCTCGCTGAAAATGTTAATAAATACGGCTATTCCTTTTCAGGTGTTGACTTTTTACTCGGGCCAGACAGAAAAGCTTTGTTGTCATCTAGTACCCTTTTTATCCGTTGGAGCCTGCTTTATTTTAGCCTAGTTTTACTATTAGACTTTGGTAGCCGTCTGGTTATCAATAAATCTTTGCTCCCGGTTAAAATTAAATCCAGAGCACATAATATTTCCCTAAATAATCACAAGCGCACATCCAATAAAGCAACCAAATTTGAATTTAAGCAACGTGATGTCATTTATGCTGGAATTTCAGTCGCCGCCATACTCATCCTTGCAGCCATTATTAGCAACCAGGGGGATAGTAGCTACTTAGCTATAAACAAAGAAAAACCAATATTACCTGCTGCCGACCAGTTACCAACAGCCAACATATTTGGCTTTCGAGTACAGCACCCTCGACTACCAGCACCCACAACAATTGAAATCGAACAGCTGATGCGTAATAACCCTAACTTTATACGTTCGGTTCAAAACCTCGCTAAAAAAGGTAATGGGCACCTATACCAAGCTATATTAGACACAACGATTCAGCCTAACATCAGTGAATTAAATACCCTCTATCAACGGCTCATTGATTTAAAATTTGAAGGGCGAGGTAATGTACAAGCCACACCTCTAGCGCAAGCTTACGACTGGTTGTATCCCTACTGGTCTATAGAACAAAAACTTGGCTTACAACACAAGTTAATCGAAGGTTGTCACTATCTGACAGATTTCATTAGAGAAGAACGCTTATCCCCTTATAACGTATACCTCTATAACAGCCCATTCCAAGCCCTAATGGCAACTGCAATTGCAATCCACAAGGATGACCCACAAAGCCAAACTTGTATGAATTTTGCTTACGACTTATGGAAAAATCGGGTATTACCTGTTTGGCGGCAAATTATGGGTAAAAATGGCGGATGGCATGAGGGCAGCGAATATGTTGGCATAGGTATAGGTCAAGCTATTTATCAAGTACCTGCCATGTGGCGCAAAGCAACAGGAGAAGACCTATTTAAAACTGAACCTGGTATTGAAGGCTTCTTGGATTTTTTGATTTATCGTACTCGCCCTGATGGTACACATATGCGCTGGGGAGATGGCCGATTCTTTGACCGCATGATCCCAAATAAAACGGCCTTGGCAATTGAATTTAAAAATAAAGCAGCCTATAGCTTAGGTGGTTGTCCTAGACCAAATAACCCTTCCGCCCAACTCTGGGGACCATTAACCACCGACGCACTCTGTGACCCTCAAAGCATTTACAACATGCCTTTAGTTCGCCATTTTGATGGTATAGATATGGTCATAGCCAGAAGTAGTTGGGATAATGTTGCTACCTATGTCACTTTTAAGGCGGGTAATAATTACTGGTCACACTCACATTTAGATCAAGGTGCATTTACTATCTACAAGGGCGGCTCTTTAGCGATTGATAGCGGTATCTATGGCCCTGAATACGGTTCGAACCATCATATGAATTACAGCTACCAAACTATTGCACATAATGTAATAACGGTAACCGATAACAATGACACTATTCCTGCCCCCGGCAAAAAAGATAAAAATAAACCTAGAGCCATTGCCAATGATGGCGGCCAAAGGCGAATCGGTTCTGGGTGGGGAGTTGAGGCTGCACCACTAGACCTTAACGAATGGTTAAACAAGCAAGATATTTATCACACAGGAAAAATTGAGAAATATTACGCTGATGATAATTTCGTGATCGCAATAGCTAATTTAACGCCCGCCTACACGAATAAAAAGTCGGGGACTGGAACATTTAGCGACCGAACTAGAAGAGTTGAGAGTTATTGGCGCACTTTTGTATATGATCGTACCAACGATGTCGTTTTAGTGTTTGATAATATTGAGTCTACAAATCCCAATTACACTAAACGTTCTCTCTTACATACTATCAACCGCCCTACCTTACAAGGCAATAAAGTTACTGCTCGAGTATACAGCGGAGAAAAAACCTCTCAACAAGGAGGAACACTAGAGGCAACGATATTATTTCCTAAACAAGCTTATATCAATATTATCGGTGGACGAGGCAACGAGTTCTTGGTACAGAATAAAAATTATGACGAAGATGGCAAGCTCTTGTATTCCATGAATAAGCGCAAGAAAAACTTACCTGAACCAGGCTCTTGGAGAGTTGAGATTATTCCACCTTTAGCGCAAAAAAATGATCAATTTTTAACAGCTTACAATCCTAAGCTAGCCAACGAGATCAAAAATATCATTATTGAACCGTTCGAAACTCAATCTGAAATTGGTTGTCGAATTAAAGGAAAATCACAGACACATAGTTTCCTTTTTTCAAAACACCAACACCAGCTAACCATAAAGTTCGATAATATAAACCTAAAAAACATTGAGCTTTCCATTCCAAATCCATAATTATAAAACAACGGACCAAATAGATTTCTTTGCAATTCATAAAGTAAGTCATTTTTTCTTGAAAAAACATTCACCGAAACCCATCAATGCTTGATGGGTTTCGCTTGACGAGCCTGCCACCTTAAGCTTTCCCAATCCCTGATTAAATTCTCAATACGAGCTTTATATTGCACATCAACAACCGCTTCCTTATAAGTTTTCCATACTTTGTCAGCACTGAAAAAAACTTCTTCTGAACGAAAATCAAAAACTGTTCGATCTCCATCATTTCTCACATGAGCAATCAATCCAGGACGATTTAAACTGCCCACCAACTGAAATACAGTTTTATCCTGATTAACCCATTTATTTTCTAACCCTAAAGCTGAGCGTACTGCCATCTCAGCAACATCGACTTGCCCAATAGCCTCATGCACATCAATATTAGGGTCATTAATAATCAAAGGGATTTTAGTTTGCGAATCATTCACCGCATGTCCATGCCCTAAAAAACCATCATCAAATAAAGACTCACCATGATCCCCCAAAATAACAACTGTTGTATCTTGTAGCACATGGTACTTTTTAAGTTCATTCATTACCTCACCAACAGCCCAATCAGCATTTGCAATAGCATTCCAATACGTTGCTTCGACCCACTCTTTATTTTCGATATTTATTTCAGAACGAGGAATAAAATCTTGAATAATCCGCTTAGTCATTTTAGGGTGTGAATAAGGAAAGTGAGCCGCTTGAAAATTAAGATAAATAAACTGCGGTTGTAAATAATCCAACTCAGCAGCCCTCAATTTAAACTGTTTTACAACACGCTCTTCACTTAACCTAAGACTACCTGAATTCTTGCTAACATAAGTTCGATCTTCGATTGCCGTTCTCGCATCAAAATAATAACCCCCCTCTTCTTTCATCCCTGTTCTTGTTGCTACATCACCAAATGATTCATCTTGACCTGAAATAATAGATTGCTGATAACCTGATTGTTGCAAAAAACTAAGTAAATTAGCATCATTTTCCCCAATAAGATTTCTATTAAAAATCGCCTTTAAAGACGTTGTTGTATACCCCGTATGGCTATAAGCTTGCTTTATCGAAGTGCCAGACAGGGCGATACTTCTCAACGCAGGTGCAACATAATTACCGTTAATTTTCTGATCTAACAAGTCAGCACGCGCACTCTCTAAAATAATCAATACAATATGCTTGCCTTTCTTGGGTGTAATCGCTGTAAATGTATCAATTACACTATTAGAAACAATGGCATCCCCCAAAAAACCATCCTCATCAATACCATTTCCAGGAATATCTAAAGCGCCCGGGTAAATATTCTCATTAAAAACTTCCTTATCTCGTGGAAAGGTAAAGCTGCCATAGCCATCAAAATCAAAGTCTGAAAGTTTATCTAAAACGTGACTGATAACATAAAAAGATGTTTTTTTCTGTAACCCAAAGCGAAGCTTCTCATTATTTAAAACAAATAATGTCATGATCGGGGTTATAACAAGACAAATAATTAAAAACCACCGTAAATTTGACTGCTGCCTAGCATTAAGTGGAAATGATTTTATGTAATTGAAACGTTTAAGGTACTGAAAACTAGCAATAAACAATGCGATCACAATAAAAATAAAAATAACAAATAAAGTAATCTCATTACTCGCATAAAGAAATGCATCTTTTATACTTCCACCGCCTAGATTTTGTAAAATAAGAAAATTTACCGTGTCATTGAAATAAGACAGGACTTTAAACTTAAACCCTAACCAGCCCCCCATTATCAATATAGAAAATGCAGTAAAAATGTAATAAATGTATACGCCATGCTTACTTAGTCGATCAATAAAAAAGAACCAAGCAAGCGCAAAAAACCCGAAAAATACAATATCAAACCAAAGGGATAGCAAAATAAATTCTGCTCGCTCAGATAAAGCCTGGTACCAAAAGGGCTGCAAAAAACCACCGGTAAAAATATTATATTTATAATGGAGTAACATTAATTCAAAAAATTGAACAATGATAACGACTATAAATACTGAGACCAACCGGCGATAGCGCCAGACAAGCTCTTCTAATCTAATTAGATTCACTACTTTATCCTTCTTGTTTTTTAGATTTTGCAAACCAACCCAAGCCTAATTTTCACACCTTTATTGACAGACATAATACCAAAGACTAACATTAAAACTTAGCGTTAAATGAGAAATGGTTATAAACTAAGCGTAACCGTTCACCTCCCCTTTTGAGAAATAGGGGTTGTGAAGGTTTTTTCTAATAAAACCTCCCCTAACCCCTCCTTGCTAAGGAGGGGGACTGAACGGTTACAACTAAGCTGGTTATTTATTATCTTCAGCCTATGCCCCAATTTTTTCGTAGCTCGTCATGTAACTAACGGAATACGGGGGGTGTACAACTAATACCAATCCCAATAAATAATAACTGCAATAGCCGTCATTCCCGAAATCTTTAATCGGGAATCCATTGTCACACAAAGATTCCTGCTAAGAGCCTGCAGGAATGACGATTTCTCAGCTCAAGTATAAATATATTAGGATTGGTATAACATTCCCATATCCCATGAACTTAAAGTGGGCTAAGTGATGTTTAGAACATTCTGATGGAATGCAATAGTTATTAAATATTAGATACAATTAAATTTATGGATAACCCAAGCCAAACGATCGAAGCCAACCTAGAGCCTACCAACACAAAACTCATCTGGCTTACAGGCATCTTACTTATTGCCCTATTTTCACCAACAATAGTTTGGCTTTGGGATCGCTGGACTATGGGGGTATGGCACAATGGTCACAGTATTCTTATTGCCGGTGTCGTCATATATCTTGTTTGGAAAGAGTTACAAAAAAATAATACTCTAGCAAAAAGCAGCACCCCTTTAGGGTTTGTCTTACTTATTCCCGCCTTATTAGTGCACATGCTGGATACAGGTATTCACACACAATTGCTTGCAGCAGCAGCAATGTTCTTGGCTCTACCTGGCCTATCCCTTTTATTTTTAGGAATAAAACGCACAAAAGTTATTCTATTCCCTCTATCCATGTTGCTCTTTACATTACCCATCCCATTAGCCTTTACAGAATCTATCCACCTTGCTTTGCGTCATATTGCAGCCAAGAGCGTAGGCTGGTTACTAAGACAATTTGGCGTCCCCAACTTCACATCCGGCACATTAATCGAAATACCCAATGGCTCACTACAAGTAGCTGATGCTTGCAGTGGGTTTTCCATACTTTATGCCACCATTACCATCGCCATACTTACCGCCTATATGTGTCCAAGCATTATTAGACGAATATTGGTTTTGGCAATTGCTATCCCTTTAGCCATTGGTGTCAATATAATAAGAGTTTTTGTTCTCACTATGCTAGTACACTGGATAGGCCTTGATGTGCTCGCAACATCTGCCCACGAAATTTCAGGCTTATTAACTTTTGTCGTCGCTTTACCCATTATTTTCTGGCTAGGCCAAGCACCCATTGAAGAATAAACCTATGATATCCACCCGTTATGCAATCCTCGTCATTATTTTATTGGCTTTAGCCCTCATTCCGACCACCATACATAGCTATATCGGTGCGACTGTTAATGATGGAAAATCAGCCCAGAATATACCTTTAACGCTTAATAATTTCACCTCAACACCAGCAAAACGAAACCCAGAATGGGGTGAAGATATTTTTGGAAGCACCGATTGGTTTGAACGTAACTACCAAGACAACCAGCACATCAATGTTAGATTATTTGTAGCACGTGCTTATGACCATAAACGGCTCTATCACCACCCAGAGCTTGCCTTATCCTACGCTCAAAATTTAGGTAAAAAAGAAATCTTACAATTGCCTGGTCACCCTGAAATACCTGCCCATGTTCTGAATAAAGAAGATCATTCAATGCGGGTGGCTTATATACTTTTATACGATGAGCAGTTTATAAAAAACCCAATTACCCATCAACTAGGCGAATCACTTAGATTACTTTTTAATGCGCGCAAACCTATGACAATATTTTATGCCTCTCAATCAGGTCCATCAGCTAACACAGAATTTGACCAGTCAGCTGTTGCTGATTTATTATCACAAGCAATTGAAAGCTTTCAAGCACAAACTAAAGCCACTTCTAAGGTAAACTAAACCTATAAATACTTAGAGCTAACAACACTCTAGTTTCCATGCAGAGTCATAGGACATCTTTACAACTTTTTCTTGCTCCCAAACTCTGTTTTTCTTGTTCCCAAACTCTGTTTGGGAATATATGAAGAGTAAGCTCAGCTTAACTCGACAGTCACAGCAGAGCTGTAATCCAAGCAGAGAGGCTGTGAAAGTATTTTGCTTTTAGCCTACACCCCTTTGAGAAGGGGGATTTTTTAGCCTCCCCCCTTGAGAAGGGGGGAATGAGGGGGGATCTATACCCATTACACCTCAAGATGCAGGAATAAAAAATTCAACCCATTGTTATAGATGGGTTTATAAAATTAAAATCGTGCACCTTCAAGTAGTTCGGGTATATAGAAAACATAGGTCATTAATATTATTTAGATTTTAATTAAACATCAAACCACCCCTACCCTAGGCTGTCGAAAAAGACTGTTTATTAAGGAAATTACTACCCTGATTATTGGCTATAAAATAAATAAAACCCATAGGATGTGCTGAGGAACGAAGCGCATAAATAGCTCATCGATGCGCCTCCTGCGTCGGCACATCCTA
>JAUVAA010000208.1 GCA_030591965.1 bacterium | reverse complement strand
AGGCAAGTCTGTGGCAGGTGGCACAGAAGCACTATTAAAGGCTTGCACCCAAACCAAAACATCCGCTTCGCCATTAGCTAACATCACATTAGTATCATAGAGAAACGGATCATACTCAGGAAAGCCACTGGAAAAACGCGCTCTTGCAGGGTAAGCCGAGGTCCAGCCACAGACTTGATTAGCTGTTTGATCACCTTCTTTGCCGCCCAATGGAAAACCAGAGCAACGCGTATCCATGGTATTAATATCTTTGACCATTTCCGTAAGCATTTGTACAGTCAGTTCAGCATGATCAAAATCTAAAGCACCTGCTGCCCAAGCTACTACGCCATATTTAGCCGCTTTTAACTGCTCTGCTACCGTTTGTAAATCACTCACTGCGATACCACAAACTGATTCAGCAACAATCTTTTTATTTTTCACTAAAGCGCGTAATACCGCCATCACTTCAGGTAAATCTGCATCAGCACATTCCAGTACTTTAGCTTTAACCCCTGCCGGTGAAGTCGAAGCATCAGCTGAGGGTGCTTTACCTAAATAAACTACTTCACGTTGACTGGTATCATCCAAAAACATGGATTCTTTATTCCACATATAACGCTCAAAAAAGCGTGGAGAAAAACCTTCTAAATCAACACCAACCACTAATAAATAATCACAACGATTTTTAACTTCTGCTAAGGTAGTCGTCATCCAGCCGGTATCTTGCAAAGCTAAAAAGTTACGACGCGCTGCGGTAAAATTCATATTATCGACGACTGCACCTGCTTTATCAGCCACCGCCATAACGCCACGCATACCATTAACATCGGTCGCGCAACCGCCAATCACAGGTTGATTACTCACCCGCAACAATTCAGCCGCTTTCGTAACAGCGATATCTAAACTAACTTTCTTACCGTCCACGCGCGCACTGGTATCTGTTATCGCTTGCTCAAACGCAGGTGTATTCACTGTACAACCATTGGCGCTCACTTTCAGCGACAAACCGTCGACTTGAATAGTCAGATCATCTGCTCCAATACCGCAAAAAGGACTGGGTACTTCAGTTATTTCAGTCACTCGCTATTCCTCATTTATCTTGTTTAATATATTTAAATCGCGGATCATCGGGCGTGCCTTCAAAAACACCTGCTGATGTTTCTGCAGCATCCCACATAACGACTTCTTCAATTTTTTTCGCTAAGGCAAAATCTTTTTCAGTAATACCTTTCGCTGAATGCGTGACTAATTTAACAATCACAAATGCGTAAGACACGGTTAAATCAGGATGATGCCACGCTTTTTCAGCTAAATGACCCACGGTATTGACCACCATTAAACTGGCTTTCCAACCGCTGGTTTTTATTTTTCGCCGGATCCAGCCTTTTTCATAAACCCAGTGCGGCAATTCAGTTGTTAATCGACCTTCAACTTCAGCTTCTGTGTAGGCTTGCTCAGTCATCCTCTATCCCCAATCTAAATTAAGTATCTATCACAACAAAAACTCAGGCAAAGAAATAACTGGAATTCCAGCAACCCTCGCCTTTTTTCTATCCTGCTCAGTATTATACCCCCAGTCTACCAACTGCAAGTCAACTTCACTTAAATCTTCTTGGCTTTGCACTTTCAGTAAAGTAGGCAAACGATCTTCAATTAAACAAATTTCTTCTTTTTCGTGCCTACCAATTAACTCAGCCAATACAGTCGACTTGCTCATCTGGCGATCTAAACCATAAATATCGACAGGCATCTCCACCTGATTAGCTGCTAAAATTTGTTCAACAAAACGCTCTTGCTTAGTTGTCACGATATACCAGTTACAACCCTTTAATTCGCGTAATTTTTCAGCAACACCATCAAACAATGGGTTCATAGTAATCCACTCTTCTTGATCTTGCTGTATCCATTGATCGCGCGTTTGTCCAAATAATTTCTTTAACAAAGGAGCGTCGGAGGCAAATTGCGCAAAAAACTGCTGAATATTTGCTTGAATATGTTCAACTGTTTCACCTTGCTGCAATAATCGCATAAAAATAACCGCTTCATACCCCGTTTCCAAATAGGGGCGTAAAGCTTGAAACTGCTTAATATGCGTATTACTTGGGACAGTGCCTTCCATATCAGACCAGACTTTAGCGGCTACTTTCCAGCCCGTCATCGCAGTCTCTATTGCACTATCACAAATAACACCATCAAAATCTAAGGCGTAAACAAAGGATTTATTTATCAATTTCATACCATAGCTTAAGTTAGGAACGAGAATTTAATCAGACCTCGTTCCTTAGTATTTTTTAGTTTCAAATACAAATACTCTAAAAGAATTATTTACTTTTCAAACACACTACGAATCACAGCAACAATCTCTTTAACAGATTCATCACTTAGCTCAGAACAGATAGGTAAAGACAAACAACGAGCCGCAATTGCTTCTGTATTAGGTAAACTCAAACCTGCACAGTCTTCTTTAAAAACATTTTGCTGGTGTAAAGGAACAGGGTAAAAAACTGAACAAGCGATTTTCTTAGCTTGTAAAGCCTCTAAAATTTCATCGCGACGATCAGATAATAGCGTGTATTGATGATACACATGTCTACCGATACCATCTTCATATGGCGTTTCAAGCGGCAAATCAGCCATTAATTCCGAATACAAATGCGCCACATGACGGCGACTATCATTATAGCGGTCAATTCGCTTTAACTTAGCACGCAAAACAACAGCTTGCATCTCATCAAGTCGGCTATTAAAACCAATGACATCATGATAATAGCGAACTTTAGATCCATGGTTACGTAATTGCTTTAGCATTTCAGCCGTTTCGTCAGAATTCGTTCCAACGAGGCCACCATCACCAAATGCGCCTAAATTTTTACTTGGAAAAAAACTATAGCCTGCAGCATTACCGATGCTACCGGTTTGTTTTCCATCAATAGACGCGCCAAATGACTGTGCGCAATCTTCTACAATTTTCAAGTTATGCTTATCACAAACTGCTTTAATTGCCGCCATATTTACCGGTTGACCAAAAATATGCACCGGCATTACTGCAGTCGTTTTATCAGTAATAGCCGCTTCAATGGCTTCTGCCGTAATATTGTATGTTTTAGGATCTACATCAACAAATACAGGTGTTGCACCTACATAACGAATAGCTTCAGCGGTAGCAATAAAGGTAAATGACGTCGTGATGACCTCATCACCTGCACCGATTCCTTCGGCTAATAAAGCCAAATGCAAAGCATCTGTACCTGAAGCAACGCCAATGGCATGTTTAACACCTAAATACTCAGCTGCTACTTTTTCAAAGCCTTGTACGTTAGGGCCTAAAATAAAAGAACAATTTTCTATTGTTTGCGCTAAGCCTTGCTCAACTTCACCTTTTATCTCAGCGTACTGTGCTTTCAGGTCTACCATTGGAATCATAATCGTTACTACCTTTTAATGTTTAAATGAGTGTTTCGCCTATTTCTAGGCAATATTACAGATGAAGATAAGCTACAGCAAAACTATTGAAGTAATTTAGTAATTTCAATCGCAGTCGCTAGAGCACGACGACCAGCATCACCCGATACATCAGGTGTATTTCCTGTATGAATACAGTCCACAAAGTGTTTAATTTCTTCTAACAACGCATCACCATTTTCAAAAACAGATTTTTCCGTTTCGATTTCAGGGACACCTGGGAACATTTCTTTAGTACCTGCATAATGCTTAGTTAACACACGGTTTTGGAAATCAATTGAAATATACGAATTCGGACGAAACATACGCATTTTGCGCTCCATCTTCATACTAATACGGCTAGCCGTGACATTAGCGACACAGCCATTTTTAAATGTTAAACGCGCATTAGCAATATCTGTTCCTTTAGTTAACACCGCCGTACCACTAGCTTCCATACGTTCAACTTCAGAATCAACAATGGCTAGAATAATATCAATATCATGAATCATCAGATCCAAAACGACACTGACATCATTCGCACGTGGGTTAAATGGCGATAAACGGTGCGACTCGATAAATAAAGGTTTATCTTCTAATTTACCCAAACCCATTACTGCAGGGTTAAAGCGCTCTAAATGCCCCACCTGTAAAATCAGATTTTTTTCTTTAGCAATAGCAATCAGCTCATCCGCTTCCTCAACAGTAACAGTAATCGGCTTTTCAACTAAAACATGCGCGCCAGCATTTAAAAAATCTTTAGAGACTTGATGGTGCAAAGTCGTAGGTACCACAATACTGACCGCATCAACCTTACCTAATAAAGACTGATAATCTGTTAAAGCTTCCGCACCATGCTTTTCAGCAACGTCTTTAGCCGCTTGCTCATTAATATCGACAACCGCGACCAATTCACAATCAGGGAGAGAGGCATATTTTTCCGCATGGAATTTACCCAAATACCCAGTTCCAATCACAGCACATTTTAGTTTTGTCATAGCGTTTCTTTTACAATTAAAAATCCGTCCATTGTATTATGAATTACAACTTACGCCAAACACTACACGCGACAGAAAACCACACCCTACAATTTTCAGTTGCCCGCCTTAATTCGTAGCTAAATATTGCGCCCCTGTCATACGCCCCATTTTAAAATGATAGCCTCTTTTTACAAGCCCAACATCAAGCTCGCACCGTGCTGTTTTAGCCAGCCACGATGATACTTATAATTCGGACAATGCTTAGCCACTAAAAGCCAGAAGGCAGCCGAATGATTACGCTCTTGAATATGACATAACTCATGTATCGCAACATACTCCAATACTTCGGCAGGCGCTAAAATCAACAGCCAATTCAAATTAATATCATTATGAATGCCACAACTTCCCCAGCGACTCTTTT
>JAUVAA010000190.1 GCA_030591965.1 bacterium | reverse complement strand
TTTTTAGTTAAGGCTCTTTTCGTATTCGTCATTCCTGTATGCTTTTAGCAAGAATTTATTGGTGATGTTTAGATTCCCGATAAAGCTTGTGCCCACGTTTGACTGGGTAAACTTCGGGAATGACGAGAGTTTTCATAAGCTATGATTTTCAATATAGACTGGGTTTATGGTGATTTACCTTGGTTGCTTTTAGAGTAACTCGCTTCTTGTTTTTTACTGGAAATAGGCAGGCTAATTCTTAGTTTTTGCTTATTCCTTGGTTTCTTTGCTTTAATTCTTTATTTTGGAATAGTGCATGAATTATACAGCCCCTATAAATGTTAAACCCTTTCTTGATGAGGATATTGGTAGTGGTGACATTACTGCCGCCATTATTTCTGAAACTATGCAGGCGAGCGCAAAGGTCATTACGCGTGAACCGATGGTTTGTTGTGGTCAGGATTGGTTTAATGCTGTTTTTAAAGAATTAAATGCAGAGATAGAAATTGAATGGCTGGTTACAGAAGGTCAGTGGGTTGAGGCGGGTACGCTTTTATGTACTTTGAGTGGTTTGGCGCGATCCTTATTAACTGGGGAGCGTACGGCATTAAATTTATTGCAAACTTTGGCGGCAACGGCAACTTATGCGCGCCAATATGCACAAGCGGTTGCAGGCACTGAGTGCAAGGTTTTGGATACACGAAAAACCATTCCTGGTTTACGTAATGCGCAAAAATATGCGGTTATTTGTGGCGGCTGCGATAACCATCGTATAGGTTTGTATGATGGCGTTTTAATTAAAGAAAATCATATTATGGCGGCTGGATCTATTGCTAAAGCAGTAGCTAAAGCAAGGCAAATTAGCGATAAATGGGTGGAGGTGGAAGTAGAAAGTATGGAGGAGTTGCAGCAAGCGCTAGATGCTCAGCCAGACCGAATTATGTTAGATAATTTTTCTGTACCGCAATTATTAGAAGCAGTGAAAAAAGTTGCAGGAACAGTTGCCTTAGAGGCTTCAGGTAATATTTCTTTAAACAGTATTCGTGAAATTGCAGAAACTGGTGTGGATTATATTTCTATCGGTGCTTTGACTAAAAGTGTAACAGCCGTCGATTTATCTATGCGTATTGACTTGGTGACTGAGTAATGCAAAAGGTGGATAAGTTATTGCAGCAGATGCTAAGTCAGGGTGTTTATGTTGTCGGAGTAGGGGAAGGTTCAGAAACGAATGCTTTTACTGCGGCTTGGGTGATGCAAGTTTCGTTTACACCGGTATTATTAGCTATTAGTATTAATCCAGAGCACCGCTCGTATCGATTGCTGAAAAAAGTCGGTGTTTGTAGTATTAATGTTTTAAGTCAGCAGCAAATGTCACTGGTTGAATATTTTGGGCAGTCAGGTCTCGAAGATAAAATGGCGCGGGGAACTTGGACTGCGGCAGTAACGGGAGCGCCTGTATTGCAGGAAAGTTTGGCTTATTTTGATTGTAAGGTAAGTCATGAGATCGTCGCAGGAGATCATCAGTTGGTTATTTGCGAGGTGATTGAAGCTCGGCAATTAAATGCGGGTAGGCCTATGTTGTATAGCGCTACCGGAACGATGGATAATAGCGCTGAACTTTATGAGTAAGTGGGCTGCTTTGTTGTCTATTAAGTAGGCGATAAGCTACATCCATCTAAAGTTTGGGTGAAAATATGAATTCAAATAAAAGAACATGTATTCGTGTTGCTGAGTGTTTGTTGGTAGAAATCGAGAATGATTTGGGTGAGCAGATACATGGGGTAACTTTAGATATATCTAATCAAGGTATTGGCTTGCGCTGTAGTACTGGGGATCGGAACCGAATAACGCCGCAAGGTGATTTTGTTAAGCAAGGGCGCCCAGTAGAGGTTCAGGTTCATTTGAAATTTCCTGATACGCAAGGGCGTAGTGAGTTAATTAGTGTGCGTTGCGGTATCGTTTATTCTCGGAAACTTGCGCAAGACCAGTGTCAGATTGGGTTGGGTTTTTTAGGTATGGACGCTGATGCCGAGGTTTATTTGACTCAATTTATTCAAAATAGAAAACTAGCGCAAAAGAGTTAGGGATAAAATTTTTGAGTGGAATAACACACTATAATCGGAAGATTATAAAAATCTTAATGACCGCGCACTGATAATTCAGTAAAATCATAAAAATTACTCGGTTTTGCGAGTAGCTGATATGATCAGACGTAATTTATTCTATAACGGGAAGGGCCGCAAGGTGCTTCCCGTTTTGCACATTTAAGGTGGCTTATTTTGAACAAACCTGCACTATTAATGTTGGAAGATGGGACAGTATTTTATGGGGTGTCGGTAGGCGCAGATGGCTGTTCTTCTGGAGAGGTGGTGTTTAATACATCATTAACGGGGTATCAAGAAATCCTAAGCGACCCTTCTTATGCTAAACAAATTGTAACCTTAACTTATCCTCATATTGGAAATGTTGGGACAAATGATGAAGATAATGAGTCATCTGGCGTTTTTGCAAGTGGTTTGGTGATTCGTGATTTACCTGTCGTTGCTAGTAACTGGCGTTCAGAAAAAAGTTTGTCGGATTATTTGCAGGATAATAATGTTGTTGCGATTGCTGAGATTGATACCCGTCAACTGACTCGATTATTACGTGATAAAGGTGCGCAACGTGGTTGTATTATCGCTGGCGATGTTTGTGATGAAGTCGTGGCAAAGGCAGCGATAAATGCATTTCCTGGCTTGAAAGGGTTGGATTTGGCGAAAGAAGTCACTGTTACCGAAGCTTATGAGTGGACGGAAAATACCTGGAATTTAGAAACGGGTCATACGCAAGCTGAAAATCTTACTAAGCATGTCGTCGCGTATGACTTTGGTGTAAAGCGTAATATTTTACGTTTGTTAGCTAATCGTGGTTGTCGTGTCACTGTCGTTCCTGCTACGACACCTGCGGCTGAAGTATTGGCAATGAATCCAGATGGTGTGTTTTTGTCGAATGGCCCAGGCGATCCAGAGCCTTGTACGTATGCAATTGAAGCGGTTAAAGCTATTTTAGAGCAAAAAATCCCTGTTTTTGGTATTTGCTTAGGGCATCAAATATTAGCTTTGGCTTGTGGCGCTAAAACTGAAAAAATGAAATTTGGGCATCATGGTGCTAACCATCCAGTGCAACAAAAATCAACTGGCCGTGTGATGATTAGTAGTCAAAATCATGGTTTCGCTGTGGATGAAAAAACCTTGCCAGATAATTTACAAGCGACTTTCCATTCTTTATTTGATGGCAGTTTGCAAGGAATTGCACGTACTGATATTCCTGCGATGAGTTTTCAAGGTCATCCTGAAGCTAGCCCAGGCCCGCATGATGTAGAGTCGTTATTTGATGACTTTATAGATATGATGAACCAAGCAAACTAATCACCTCAGAGCAAAATACGAATATGCCAAAAAGAACCGACATAAAATCCATATTATTATTAGGCGCTGGCCCGATTGTTATTGGTCAGGCCTGTGAATTTGATTACTCAGGTACTCAAGCCTGCAAAGCATTGCGTGAAGAAGGGTACCGAATTATTTTGGTGAACTCAAATCCAGCAACGATTATGACTGACCCCGATATGGCAGATGCTATTTATATCGAGCCAATTGATTGGCAGACGGTCGAAAAAATTATTGAAAAAGAGCGTCCTGATGCTGTATTGCCGACGATGGGTGGGCAAACTGCATTAAATTGTGCTTTAGATCTAGATAAACACGGTGTATTGGAAAAATACGGTGTGGAAATGATTGGTGCGACTAAAGAAGCGATTAATATGGCTGAAGATCGTCAGCTATTTAATGATGCGATGGCTAGGCTTGGTTTTGAAGTTGCTAGGTCTAAAACTGCGCACAACATGGAAGAAGCATTCGCTGCGCAGGAAGAGGTGGGCTATCCGACCGTTGTGCGTCCTTCATTTACGATGGGCGGTAGTGGTGGTGGTATTGCTTATAATAAAGAAGAATTTATTGATATTTGTGAGCGCGGATTATATTTATCACCAACTAATGAGTTATTGATTGAAGAGTCAGTGTTGGGTTGGAAAGAATATGAAATGGAAGTGGTGCGCGACACGAAAGATAATTGTATTATTATCTGCTCTATCGAAAACTTTGACCCGATGGGTGTGCATACGGGGGATTCTATTACCGTTGCCCCTGCGCAGACTTTAACTGATAAAGAGTATCAAATTTTACGTAATGTTTCTTTAGCAGTGCTACGTGAAATCGGTGTTGATACGGGTGGCTCGAATGTACAGGTAGCGATTAATCCGGCTGATGGTCGTATGGTTGTTATTGAGATGAATCCGCGTGTATCGCGTTCATCGGCTTTAGCATCTAAGGCAACGGGGTTTCCGATTGCAAAAGTCGCTGCAAAATTGGCTGTCGGTTACACGCTAGATGAATTACAGAATGAAATTACTGGCGGTGCAACGCCTGCTTCATTTGAACCGACTATTGATTATGTGGTCACTAAAGTGCCACGTTTTACCTTTGAAAAATTCCCGCAAGCAGATGATCGTTTAACCACGCAGATGAAGTCTGTGGGTGAAGTGATGGCGATTGGCCGTACTTTTCAAGAATCTTTGCAGAAAGCTTTGCGCGGTCTTGAAGTGGGTGTTGATGGTTTAAATGGAGTCGTTGATTTTACTGAGTCTGATGCTGAAGACAAAATTCAGCGTGAAATGCGTCATCCTGGGCCAGATCGTTTATGGTATGTGGCAGATGCTTTCCGTAGTGGTATGGCATTTGATGACGTGCATGAGGCGAGTAAAATTGATCCATGGTTTTTAGCGCAAGTAGAAGACTTGGTGTTAACTGAGAAGTCATTAGCAACAAAAACTTTGGCAACTTTAGAGGAAGGACAGTTATTCCGTTTAAAGCAAAAAGGTTTTTCTGATGCGCGTTTAGCTAAGTTACTGGGTACTAAAGAGCGTGATGTGCGTAAATTGCGTCATAAGCAAGATATACGCCCTGTGTATAAGCGCATTGATTCTTGTGCTGCTGAATTTTCATTGGATACGGCTTATTTGTATTCAACGTATGAACGTGAATGCGAGGCGCGCGTTTCGGATAAAGAAAAAATTATTATTTTAGGCGGTGGCCCAAATCGTATTGGTCAAGGGATTGAATTTGATTATTGTTGCGTGCATGCCGCTTTAGCTTTACGTGAAGCCGGTTACGAAACCATTATGGTGAACTGTAACCCAGAAACCGTTTCAACTGATTTTGATACCTCTGATCGTTTGTATTTTGAGTCTTTAACCTTTGAAGATGTGATGGAAATCATAGAATTAGAGAAACCGAAAGGCGTGAGTGTACAATATGGTGGACAAACGCCGCTTAAATTAGCGCGTGATTTAGAAGCAGCAGGTGCGCCGATTATTGGTACCTCTCCGGATGCTATTGATTTGGCAGAAGATAGAGAGCGTTTTCAGCAGTTAATTGAGAAATTAAATTTAAAACAGCCGCCGAATGGAACTGCTTCTTCCACAGCACAAGCGGTTAGTGTTGCAAAAGAATTAGGTTTTCCTTTGGTGGTGCGCCCCTCTTATGTTTTAGGTGGGCGTGGTATGGAAATTGTTTATAACGATGAAGCATTGCAGCGTTATATGAAAGAAGCCATTAGTGTTTCTAATGACTCACCAGTGCTATTAGATCGCTTTTTAGATGATGCGATTGAAATGGATGTGGATGCTATTTATGATG
>JAUVAA010000215.1 GCA_030591965.1 bacterium | reverse complement strand
TGCAGGTCATAATAATGATTGAACTTAGAATCGGTAGAGAGCGCCATAGTGGTAACCTTTTGCTTATTAAGAGAAAGGTTTACTTTACGCTGTTAAGGGAACTTATTTAGGTTTATACTTTTAGCTTAAGTGATGAGGCTGTTTTTCTCCGCGATAGCGGCTTCGTCCAACAAGTTATTGCCTCTGTCCAGTTATCATATACTCTAACTTACATCATCCGTCAATAATTAGGCTAGCAGGTACTACTTCGTATTTTTAATTTTATCCGCTTCAAGTAGTAGTAGTAAAAAGCTAGGAAAGCACCAAAACTGTCATATTAGGGGTCTGACGTCCAGCACACGGAAACGTACGCTAAGCCATAAGTGTCTTATATATTATACATTTTGGTAATATTTTACGAGCGCTGGAATGCGGTCTTCAAATATCTTATTTTATGTCTTAAAACGAAATCTCTAAAATCCTTAGATATTATGGAACGAAAAATACCTTAACGGGGTTTATGTTCCGTTTCGTGCGTCGCCCTCACAAGCACCCTCGATAGGATGGCAAACACATAACTGTAGCATTATGCTACAATTGTCACGTTGATGTTAATTTAAAGGACACAGAAATGGCTAAAGCATTATCACCTGTACGGTTGCAAGAAAACTTGATGCAAGCAGCTAAGTTAACTGGAGAACGGTTTCACCGTAGTACCGCTGAACAAATAGAATATTGGGCAGATATAGGTAGAAAGGTCTCAACAGTTCTAGACCCCGATACATTACTCTCTATTTCAACAGGACTAACACAAGTAAAAGTAGAGCCTATCTATGGCAAACCAGTTGATCCTGATGACGTTTTTAATCAGCTTGAAGATCAACGACAAGAAAAAACATTATCACAAGCAGTGACAGGCAGTGCTATTCAGTATCAATCTTCGTTAACTCAACCAGGATATTTAGAACGAATTGATCAGAATAGAAATACTTTAGTGGGGCAGTTTAAAAATGGTGAATTTGTCTCTGTTGATGAGTTTAAATCTTGACTGATCGTAAACAGTTATGGATTCTGGCAGGGGGTAATGGTGCAGGAAAAAGTACTTTTTATCGAACGCAATTAGAGCCATTAGGTTTGCAGTTTATTAATGCAGATATTCTAGCAAAAGAATTATATCCCCAGGCACCAGAAGAGCATAGTTATGATGCAGCAAAACTGGCAACTGAAATGCGATTTCGACTTTTGTATGAAGGGCGGAGCTTCTGTTTTGAAACGGTATTTTCCCATCCATCAAAAATTGATTTTGTTGCTCAGGCAAAAGCATTAGGTTATCAGATTATATTGGTGTTTATTCATTTGGATACCGTTTCTCTCAATCAAGCGCGTGTTGCACAGCGACTTAGTGAGGGAGGGCATAATGTTCCTGATGAAAAAGTGGCTAATAGAATTCCAAGGTTACTGCAAAATATAAAACAAACACTGCCACTATGCAACCAAGTTCGTATTCTTAATAATTCCCGAATTGATAGCCCATTTCAACAAGTGGCTGTTATTCGTAATGGTCAAACAATACAGCAGGAAATACCTTTGCCTGATTGGGCTAAAGATTTATTAGAGCATTATTTATAGGTCCCTGTAGGGGGGTATGTTAGCTAATAACCGAATTGTCTAACGCACACGAAAAGTAACGATAGCAGCTAAGTTTCGGGAGTGACTGCTATTACAGTGATTATTTATTGGGATTGGTATAATTTGTCAGCGGTTACTTATTAATCCTCAGTTTTTCCAGTACAGATATCTGAAATAAAATTGGAGCTTTATTCCGTGTAGATTCAGTTATAAAATAAACGGCTTTAGTTATTGCTGATATTTAGCACTTTATCGATCAATTATTATGAATTTATTTAACCGCTTCCTATGCTCCTTGTTGTTTTCACTTTCGTTTCATTCTACTCAACTGAGTGCGCATGCCGTTGTTACTGAGCATTCATTGAGCGTGGGCGTGGTCAATGCACATCAAACAAGGCAGGTTAAATTGAATTTTAACTCCAGTGTGGAAGTGGGCTTGTCGCAAATTTTTCTGGTGCGTACTGGAGATATTGAAGAGGCTTTGCCATTAAAGGCAGGTAATACGCATGGCGTTGTGCTAGTTGATATGCCTGCATTAGACGCGGGTAAATATGCCTTACATTATCGGATTTTCGCGGCAGACGGACATTTGACTGATGATATTATCCATTTTACTGTGCAGCCTTAAGGAGTCGAAATGGAAGGTATTGCAGATTTTTTAGACTCCATTATTGGCGGGATTGACCTTATTTGTTATGCGCTCGCTGTTGGCGGGATCGTATGGGGTTTGTTTGTTGCTCAGCCGTGGGAGCAGGGGATAAGCCAAAATAAGTTATTAACAGAGAGAAGTGTTGCTTTAATTTATAAGGGCGCATTTGCTTTGGTGTTAGTGCAGTTAATTAAAATTGTTTTGAAAGTTTGGTTAATGACCTCGATTTTAGATCGTTGGCCATTTCCTGAGTTTGCTGATACGACTCAATTTATTGGTGGTATCACGCGCATGAGCTTAGTGTTGTTATTTGCAGCTTATTGTTATGTTTATTTGCGCAAGAATAATAGTTCACGCAGGCATTGGATTAATGCGGCAGGGCTTGCGTTGTTATTTATTATTTCTGGCGCTTGGTTGGTACATGCAGCAGGCCGTTTTGAAGATCGTATTCTATTGATGGCATTAACGACGGGGCATCAATTGGCAGCGGCTGTTTGGGTGGGTGGTGTTTTTCAGATACTTTTAATTTGGAAATTAACCCGAGAAAAACAAATTGCCGAGGGTTTGTGGTCTGAGTATCTACACCGATTTTCTAAAGTCGGCATGGTTGCTGTTGCAGGAGTCCTAATCTCGGGTGTACCGATGGCTGTTGGTTATATTACTACCTTAAATGGTTTTTTTGGTACGGGTTATGGCAATATTTTGTTGGTAAAAATACTATTACTGGTTATTGCTCTAGGCTTTGCTTGGTTAAATCGTCGTGCTGTTTTAGAGTATAAGATATCCGCTAATTCTCATGCTTTATTTAATCGGGTTCCTTATTATATTGAAGCAGAAACCTTTGTTTTAATTACCTTACTGTTTACCGCTGCAAGTCTTGCCTCGCAGCCTCCTGCCATTGATATTCCTGGTTTAACGGCTACGTGGATGGAGGCACTAAATGCTTTTGCGCCGCGCATTCCACGCCTTAGCTCACCAAGTCATGAGGCTTTACTGGCAGGAGAAGCGGGGCGTACGGCTATTCTTAATCAAATGCCATCTGCTGCATCGACCGAATGGTCAGATTATAACCACAATATCGCGGGTGTTTTTGTTACTGCGATGAGCTTTCTGGCGATGCTTTCTTATAAAAAATCGTTGGTATGGGCAAGGTATTGGCCGATTGGCTTTATCGGTTTAGGTATCTTTATTTTATTACGCTCTGATGCAGAAACTTGGCCAAATGGCAGCATGGGTTTTTGGGAAAGCATGCTGGAAAACGGAGAAATATTGCAGCACCGTATTGCGACTTTATTAGTTTTCTTATTGGGCACAATGGAGCTGCGTGCCAGAATGACAAACAATCCAGACAGTAAATTGCCTTATGTTTTTCCTCTGCTGTGTGCAGTCGGTGGTTTGATGTTGCTAACTCATTCACATATAGGGTTTCAAGCAAAGAGTGCTTTTTTAATTCAAATTGGGCATACCTTTATGGGGCTGTTTGCTCTGATTATGGCGGTCGGTCGTTGGCTAGAGCTTAAGCTAGATTATCCAGGAAAAAGCATAGCTGGGTTTGTTTCGGTATTTGCTTTTTTTCAGATTGGTATGATTCTAATTTTTTATCAAGAGCCGCTTTACTGATGTTTTTCGGTTTTTAGCGTAGCTATGTACACAACTTTTTGTGATTAAAATGCAGGGAGTTATAAGTTAGAATAGCCCTAGGCTGTCGAAATTAGGTAGTTTAAGTAAAGATTTACTACCCCAGCTTATGGCTCGTTATAAACTCGTAAATAGACAGGAAGTCCAACAAACGATATGATAAAAATAAAACCTAGATCAGTC
>JAUVAA010000184.1 GCA_030591965.1 bacterium | reverse complement strand
TAGCTTTTAAACTCCCACACTAGCTCATTATTTTACTAATGGCTTCAACTAGAAAGACCAAGATACATCCCCGAACTCGGATGATGATTTTATCACCTTCTTTGAGTGCAAATTAATCATACAAACTAGAAATTGATGATAAAAAATGTTTGTTAGTAAAATGTGCGACACTGTCGCACCTTTTGCTTTGTGAGTATTTAATAGCTTTACTCATAACCCAGCTCTACCAATAAGTAACCCATACTGTTATTCACCTTTGTCCAATTTCTTTTGTTCACGTTCTAATTGCTTAATTCCCTTATCTGGCACAGCTAAATCTTCGGGCATTGTTCCGCCTAATTCTTGAATCGTTTGGCGTACTTTCTTACCAACGGCGTGATGGGTTTGGTTAGCTTGTTGTTTTCCTTGTACTTCATCGCGTTTCAATTTTTCTTCGGTTTGCGTCGCGCGAAATAGATTAGCAGCTAGTTCTGTGCTACCCATGTGATCTAATATTTTATGGCTTTTTTTAAGTCCTTTACGCTGATGTATTGCTTTGTTATCCAGTCCACCATACAAACCTTTGTAACCATGATTTTGAAATATTGCATAGTCTAAGTTTGTTATAACGCCTGCATCTTTGGCGGCGGCAGCAAGCTGCTTATTATGAGTTGCCATTTCATTGCGTAACATAAGCCTTTTTTGATCTTCAGGCAGTTGTTGAAATCCAGTACTATCTTCCAACTCTTTTCTACGTGTTTGAATGGCAAAATAGGTTTGCCCGTTGGCTATGATAGGTTTACTAGAATCAGCATTTTGCACAATGAGATAACAAGCGTAGCGTGATAAGGCAAAGCTAGAGATTTCTCTTGTTGCATCAGAACCAATTTGAACCATCTCGTTGACCTTAACGATATGGTCTAATACTTTGTTACCACTAGCTTCACAAGCTATTTTTGCTTTATCTATCACCTTTAAAAAATTTCTAAAATCAGAATAGTCTAAAGTTTTGGCTAATATTCTGGCATACCAAAATTCATTACCATTCTTATCTATATTTTTTATGGTTTCAAATGTTTTATTTTGTTGCTGACCTATGACTTTATTCATACCCCAGCTCCTTTAAATAACCTTCCATTTCCATTTCCAGTTCACTTAACTGTTTTTGCAAGCCTAAACGCTCAGCACGTATTGCCATTAAATCCAATTCCTTTTCTTCTTCAAACGTATCCACATAGCGCGGAATATTCAGGTTAAAGTCGTTTTCCTTAATTTCTTCAAACGTGGCGAGATAGGCGTATTTATCTACCGTTTCACGGGCTTTATAAGCATCAATAACCTGCTGAATATGTTCAGCGGTCAGCATATTCTGATTCTTACCTGATTTAAACTCACGACTGGCATCAATAAATAACACTTTATTATCTTGTTTTTTCTTTTTAAAAATCAAAATAGCCGCAGGAATACCCGTACCAAAAAACAGCTTTTCAGGTAAACCAATCACCGCTTCTAACAGATTTTCTTCAATCAGTTGTTGGCGAATTTTACCTTCAGATGAACCACGGAATAATACGCCATGCGGTACAACCACGCCCATGCGCCCTGACTCAGGTTTTAAGGTTTCAATCATGTGGCTGATAAAGGCATAATCGCCTTTGGTTCTCGGTGGAATGCCGCGACGGAAACGCCCATAATGGTCATTACCTGCGTCTTCATGCCCCCATTTATCCAAAGAAAATGGCGGATTGGCGGTCACAATATCAAAATGCAATAAACCTGTACCGCTGGCATCTTTTAATAAAGGGTTGCGAATGGTATCGCCCCATTCAATGCGGTGATTATCTTCACCATGCAAAAACATATTCATTTTGGCCAATGACCACGTAGAGCCGATGGATTCTTGACCAAACAGTGCGTATTTTTTCGAGCCATTAAAGTTTTCGCGAATTTTCCGCCCACATTTCATTAATAATGAGGCGGAGCCACAGGCAGGATCACAAATTTCATCGCCTTCTTGCGGTTCTAATAGCGTGGCTAATAAGTCAGAGACTTCAGGTGGCGTATAAAATTCACCCGCTGTGCGACCACTACCCGCAGCAAAGTGTTTAATCAGGTATTCGTAGGCATTACCAATGACATCCAATGTACCGACACGACTCAAGCGTAAGTTTAAAATATCTTTGCCAAAGTCTTCTAACAGGTGGCGCAATAAATCATTTTTCTGCTTTTCTGCACCGAGGTTATTGGTATTAAAGCTGATGTCCTGAAACACGTTTTTTAGCTTTGCACCGTTGGCTTCTTCCAATGCATGTAAAGCCATGTCGATGCGTTGTCCATTACCTGCTTCATGGCGTTGCGTGTATAAGTCCCAGAAGCTGGCACCTTTAGGTAAGACAAAGCGCTGTTTTGCCATCATGGCATTAATCAAATCAGGCTGATCGCCAAATTGTGCGACCAGTTTATCATATTCATCTTGATACACATCGGAGATGTATTTTAAGAACAACATAGTAAGAATAAAGTCTTTATAAATATCGGGGCTAACTGTGCCGCGAAAGGTATCGCAGGCATTCCAGACCGCTTTATTAATATCGTCCTGATTGATTTGACTAGTGGGCATAGGTGTCTCTATTTAGATGTCTGAAAAAGATTAGTAACCGTTCAGTTCCCCTCCTTAACAAGGAGGGGTTAGGGGAGGTTTTATTAGAAAAATGCTCTCCAATCCTGTGGTTTTTACAGGGAGAGGTGATCGGTTACAAAGATTAAGCATTGATAAGTTCATAAGCAATAGCATCAAGCTGTTGTCGTCGGTTATCGATTAATTGTTGTAATACTTTATGTTCGCTCACAGCGGCACGGTGTAAGGCAACAATACGTTGCTGTGTTGCGATAGACGGTAAAGTAATGAGTGTATCTTCCAGTATCTTGCGCCGTATGCTGACGTGTGAGCTCCCTTCAGCGCTGTTTTTAAAATATTTTTGGGCAGGTTTTTGGTTTAACTGCCACTTAATAAACTCTGGAAGTACCTTTTTTTGTTGCTCTGGCTTGATACGAATAATAAAAAAATACGGTGAGCAGACACAGTTTTCGGGTAATTGTTGTACATAAGTTGCAAAATGCCGTGCGCCTTTTACGACAAATAAAATATCCCCCTTATCTAAATAATCAGGCCGTTTACGTCCTGTTATTTCAGTGGTAATCAACTGTTCAACACTAATATCACCAAACTCATCAATATCACGCACCTGTACCACTCTTGTTTCTGCACTAGGAACAGGCGTAATCGTACCGCGAAAAGGATGCCCTGGAAGAATAGCGGCAATATGTCTGAGTTGGGTGGTCTTTATAGCTCGCTGCATGTCCTTATTAAATTCACTTTTGCACGTCTGAGGAGGAATATTTTATGTGTTAAGTATACTTATTTAACACATTTTGTTTGTGCTGTTAATAATGAGGTATTGCGGTTTTAGTGTCAAGCAATTTGCAGTATCAATATAATGCAAAAAAATACTTTTATTTTAGGTTTGTTTGCGATAGGATTAGTATTCGTAATATTTTTTATGCAGTAACTGCAAGGAGCATAGGTGTGAAGGGCAACCTTATTCCACTTTCAACGTTAAAAAAAGTACTTGAAGAATCTGAGTTACAAATAGAAAAGGCGCGGCAAGTATTTGAGCCTTGGAGTAAAATTCAGCGACGCATCAATCAAACTATTAACCAGTTTCCACAACCTCACCTTCGCAAAAATAATTATATTTCAAGCCTATCTCAGGATGAGCAAAATGAGCTTGATGAATACCATCAGGTTATCGATAGTTTACACCGCTATGTTCTCACTGTGGTTCTATGCCATACGTAAGTTATTGGTAGGTTGCTTTGGAAGTATAACATCGTAAAAATTTCTAGGGGGCTGAATGCTTACAAATTATATTTAAGTGACTTGTAAGGTTGTTGAAAGCTTGTATCTCTATAATAAAAATTGAGTACAAAGCACATGACTACATTTTATTCAGTCATTTGAAATGGATAGCCGCAACAGCCTTAGGTTATTGTGCCTGCATGTATATCCATTTGATATTGAATGACTCAGCTAGATTTTAATATGAGTGGATAATGATGAAACTACAAATTGATACTTCTAATATACGCGGTGATTTATATGGCGGTTTAACTGCCGGAGCCTTGTCCTTGCCATTAGCACTGGCATTTGGCATTCAATCCGGCATGGGGGCGGTAGCCGGTTTATATGGTGCAATAGTGATGGGTATGGTGGCCGCATGGTTTGGTGGAACGCCTAGCCAGGTCAGTGGGCCAACCGGGCCGATGACGGTTGTTTCTGCTGCCATTATTGCGACTGCTATTGAAACGAGCGGCAGTCTGGATGCTGCAATGGGAACTATTATTGCAACTTTTATGCTGGCAGGCATTATACAGCTTGTTTTAGGGTTATTAAAAGCAGAGCTGTACATACGCTACATACCTTATCCTGTGGTGTCTGGTTTTATCAGTGGCATCGGTATGCTGCTTATCGTATTGCAGATTTTTCCATTCCTGGGGCATTCCTCACCGCAAAGAATTGTGGATATTTTTGCCGGAATTCCGGATGTTCTGAATCAGATTAATTACGCCGCGGTAGGGCTTGCGACTGCAACCATTGCAGTCATTTATTTATTTTCTGGAATGACTAAAAGCATACCCGGCATATTTGCATCTCTTATCCTATTAACAATCACGTCGACTCTGCTGGGCCTGAATGTCACTGTTATTGGCAATATTCCAGCTGGCTTACCTGAACTTAAAGCGGGAAATTTTATTGCGCTTAGCCAGTTAGAGCTCTCTAACATCATTTTTCCGGCTATTACCTTAGCCATTCTAGGTGGAATAGATTCCTTATTAACCTCTGCCGTTGCGGATAACAAAACCCATACTAAACACAACAGTAATCAGGAACTGATAGGGCAAGGTTTAGGTAATATGGTTTCTGCTGCCATTGGCGGCCTTCCTGGAGCAGGCGCAACCATGCGCACCGCTGTCAATATCAAGGCCGGTGGAAGAACACGTCTTTCAGGAGTAATCCATAGCATTTTATTGCTGCTTATTCTTTTGATTGCTGGTCCCTATATTTATTTGATACCTTTACCCGTTCTGGCAGGTATTCTGATAACGGTGGGAATGGACCTTATCAATTACAAAGCACTCAAACATTTAATTCATGCACCAAGAACTGATGCAGTCATTATGCTTATTATTTTAGGCTTGACTATCTTTGTCGATATATTTCAGTCGGTTACCATCGGAGTTGTCATGACTACTATTTTGTTTATGAAAAAAATGAGTGATATGGCTGATGATAAATTAATAGTCACAGCTTATAGCGGATGCTTTATTCGCGAAAAAGCATGGGAAGATGAAATAGACCTTACGCAGGAAATACAGAAAAAAGTTTTTATTAAACATTTCGATGGTCTGATCTTTTCGGGACTTGCCAGTGAACTTCTTATGATGACCCAGTCACTCCCTGAAGTCGAAATAGTGATCATGCGCATGAACAAGTTGACCTATATAGATCAAGCAGGGATATATGCTCTCAAAGATGCCATTACCATTCTACAGGATAATAATATATTGCTGCTGGTAACAGGGTTGCAGATTCAGCCCGCGGATATGCTAAAACAAATGCGTATGATTCCTTATCTGATCCCTGAAGAAAATTTATATCCAGATTTTCATTCTGCGATCAATGTACTGGGCACTGACAATGCTCCACATCATTACCCAATAAATGCAGTTATTGGTGCTTAAGTAAGTGAGCATAAAAGATTTAGGACTATTTATTTCATCTTTTTTAAACTTTATCGTGCCAGCGACTATAATGTACTATTACTTGCCTATAGAATAGCCTGTATTGCCGGATGAAGTTAATGTTGATATTAAGCCGGGTGGGGAAATTATTGTTTTATTATTTTAACATTTGGTGTCAAGGTTTCGCGTAGGATGGGTAGAGCGTCTTTTTGCGAAACCCATCATTCTATGCTGGATTGATGGGTTTCACTACGTGCCCAAAAAGACCGGCACTACGCTCTACCCATCCTACAGAAATG
>JAUVAA010000037.1 GCA_030591965.1 bacterium | reverse complement strand
CTTAGCTAAAAGCCAAGCCGTGCTAATTGAGAGTTAAGTTTATTGTACGCGTTACTCAATTTTTTATTATGGAACTATCTAAGGTTTAGAGCAAACGGGAATATTAAAATTCTCAGGCTTTATCTTGAAGGGCTTGGTGCGATAAGTACCTACGTAAAATCAAACTAACACTTTAATAATACGCATTAGCTGAATGGTATGTCCGTAGGTACGAATTTATTCATACTGAAAAATCGCATTAAGCCAAGGTACGAATAAATTCGAACTACAAAAAACGTTACATTAATTATGCCTCGGCACTTATAGCCACTATCCTGCATCACTGCTAGTCCTCGAAGGACTGGCAGTGATGCAGGATATTATTGAATTTTTATTCCTTACAAAAAAACGGATAAAATCATACGCTAAAATAATGACAGCTAGATGACAAAATAAAAAACAATCTGATTTTATAAACAAACATTGCTAAAATTGTTGGTTACCTAACAAATTGAGTCATTATGAACAAGCATACTAAACTGCCTAAAGAAGGCATCGAAGGCCTAAAAGAAAATTGGCGCAGCGATTTACAGGCAGGCTTTTTTGTCTTTCTCATTGCCCTACCTTTATCTCTAGGTATAGCGATAGGCTCAGGATTTCCCCCATCAGCCGGTATTATTACTGCTGTTGTTGGCGGCTTATTAGTCTCTCGTATTAATGGCTCATATATAGTAATTAATGGACCAGCAGGCGGCTTGATTGTGGTTATGCTCGCGGCTGTAGAATCCCTTAGCGATGGCGACATGATGTCAGGTTACCGCTATACCTTAGCTGCCGTTATGCTAGCGGGCTTATTTCAAATAATTATGGGTCGCTATAAATTAGGTAGTTTAAGTGCCTTTTTTCCTGCACCCGTGATACACGGTATGCTCGCAGCTATGGGTATTAGTATTATAGCTAGGCAGACACACGTTATGTTAGGTGCGTCATTCGAATCAGACAGCCTTTTTTCTTCCCTAGCACAGATCCCTAACAGCCTTATCAATGCAACACCTGAAATTGCTACGATAGGCTTGATCTCTTTTGCAATCTTACTGGTCTGGCCTTTTTTCAAACATAACAAAGTGGGCAAAATCCCTGCCCCTTTAATTGTTCTATTATTAGGTATGGCTTTAGCACAATTTTTTGGTATTCAACATGACCATTATCATTTTGGCCAAGCTGCATTACATGAACATATAATCGCTCCACCGTTTTTAGTCGAGATTCCTTCTGACTTTACTGAATACTTTTACCTGCCCGATTTTTCAAAAGTTATGACTTTTGAATTCTGGGTGGCAACCATCAGCATTTGCTTAGTGGCAAGTCTTGAGAGCTTATTAAGTGCCAGTGCTGCAGAAAAATTAGACCCTTATAAAAGACCCACTGATTTAGACCAAGACTTATCTGCTGTCGGTTTGGGGAATGTTATTTGTGGGTTCCTAGGTGGCTTACCGATGATTGCCGAATTCGTACGCAGCTCTGCTAACGTCGAAGGTGGTGCACAAACAGGCTGGGGCAATTTCTTTCATGGTTTAATATTACTAATGTTTGTCGTACTATTTCCACATTTCATTCACAATATTCCTCATGCCTCTTTAGCTGCTTTATTAGTTTTTGTTGGCTATCGACGTGCAACCCCCAAAATATTCGCTGAGGTTTTAGCAATAGGCAAAGATCAGCTATTTCTATTTGTCGCCACTATTTTAGCGGTATTGGCGACTAATTTATTGGTGGGTGTATTTTTTGGCGTATTTTTAAAACTGGCTCTGCATTTATCGCGCGGGGTTTGGCCAAACAATCTATTTAAGATTCACTTTACGATTAAAAAAGAAGGCGACCGTGTAACGGTAAAAATTATCGGTTCAGCCTTATTTTCTAATTTCTTAGCGCTAAAAAAAGCAGTAGATAATATAGAGCCAGGTAAAAAAATCACCTTTGATTTTTCACAAGGCTATTTAATCGATCACTCTATATTAGTATATATTGATGAATTCAGTGCACGCTATGCTAACAATGGCGGCTACTGTAAAAAAGTAGGGCACGCTTTAGAGACCTATTCTGATCATAATTTAGCCGCGCGCTTAATGACATTAGATGATAGAAAGCAGTAAAGCTAGGAAGCTATCCTAGACAAAACGTTAATCAAATTTAGCATGGACTCCAGTTCGCTTTTTTAGCAATGGCGGACTGAAAAGTCCGCCCTACCGCGTTTAGCTGCCTATAGATAATTGAGCAGAACTTATTCCCGTACTGTGCGAATAAGTTCGCTGCTGCAAGCAGTTCAGGTAAGCACCATCAAGCATAAACTACGCTTTCTTTAGTTTTTCTTAGGCCAAAGCGCTCAATTTTTTTGTACAAGGTTGTTCGCGTAATACCAAGTTTTTTTGAGGCTAAGGAAATATTACCTTCACACTCATTAAGGGCCATTTTAATACCGTGCATTTCCCAATCAGCTAAACTCATCGCACCTAATTGGTCGACACTTTCCGGTACAAGTTCTGGATTATTGTCATCTAGACAGTGAGTTCTCCATTCATCCATAAAATCAACGGGCAAGTCATGCAAGACGATATTATCCTCACCTGCCGTATATAACGTAGCACGAACGACATTGATAAATTGTCTAATATTTCCAGGCCAAGGATGCTGGTTAAGTAATTTTATCACTTCAGGACAAAAATTAACTTCCTCCTCATCACCGATTATGTTTTGTATTTCTCGCTGCAAAAGGTGATCAATAATTTGTTTTTTATCGGCTCGATCACGCAGCGGAGGCAAATGTATTTGCGCGCCATTTAAACGATAATACAAATCCTGACGAAAGCGCCCTTCTTTCACCGCTTCTGATAATTGCACATTGGTAGCCGCGACAATTTGCACATCAACTCTAACTGGGTGAGTGCCACCGACAGGCGTAAATTCTGAGGTCTCTAAAACACGCAATAAGGTAGATTGCAGATCAAAACTCATATCACCAATTTCATCGAGAAACAGGATGCCTTTATCCGCTAAACTAAATTTCCCCGGTTTACCACCACTTCTTGCGCCCGTAAAACTGCCCGTTTCATAGCCGAATAATTCACTTTCAATCAGCTCATGCGGAATAGACGCACAGTTAATCGCAATCAGTGGCGCATCTTTTCTAGGGCCTGCGCTTTTCAACAAGGAAACAAAATGATCCTTGCCAACGCCTGATTCTCCAGTAATGAGGATCGGGATTTTATGCTTTTGTAATTTAACGGCTTTTTTAACATAGTCATTTAATTCTTCTGTCACAGAAGAGGAAAATTCTGTCTCTAGGTTTTTTTTAGCCGGTCGAAAAGGGATTTTCTCTAATACGCGCACTTGTGCCTCAGCATTTTTTGCTAAAGGTAAGTTCGTATTCACTAACACACCGATTAAGTGCAAAAAGGCGAACAAGGAATTCATCTGCTCTTGGTGGTCACTGACTAAACCAATGACGGCGAGTAATTCACCGGCTTCATCTAATAAAGGGTAACCAGCTGTTGTATAAGGGTGAAGAATACTTAAATAATGCTCCATCCCTTGAAAGGCAATCGGCTTTTTTAAATTAAGTGCCGTACCAATGCCATTATTACCTAGGCCTGCTTCATGCCAATTAGTCTGTTTAATTTGGGTTGGTAATTGAAATGCGCGCGGAAAATGCTGTTCCCCCGTCACATATAACAAGCTGCCATTGGGTGCAACAACAACCATCATCACGCCAGCTTCTTGGAGAAACACTTCAAAATGATGACTTAATTGCTGGATCTGCTCAGCAATGTGCTCCGCTTGTTTAGCTTCAATCTCAGAATTTTTATGACTAAGGTGCTTATCCCAGTTAGTAAAGTTACCCAGCGGCAGGTGATACTCTTCCAAGCAGCGAAACCAGGCCTCGGCCACATCAGTACGCACCCAATCAGCTTGCTCAGGAATGGATCGTGTTTGTACCATCCATTGCCAAGCCTGCACAGGCCTGTACATTTCAACTTCGAAGGATTGACGTAGTAAAAAGGTTTCCTGAACAATTTTTACTTTGTTGGGTATCTTGAGTGCAATTTCCATTTTCTCTCTCGAATAGTCGCATCAACACAATAGTGTCGATACAAAACTTTAAATCTCTATTTTTATTAATTAAAACAAAAACTTATAAAGCATTTCAAGATAACAAAATATAAAAAAAAAGACAATGCGACATAATGTCGCACTGCCCATATTCCATTAAGGAACAAGAGGAAGCCAGTAAAATATGACTAACACAAGGGTAAAACATGGAGCATAAAAATCGAGTTATTCTGCGCGTGGATCTTCGCGCGTTGCGGCTGCCCATTCAGGCGAATAGCCGTCCATAATGGACATATCAGGCACATGCATCACAACCACTTCAGTGGTAATCATCGTCCCTATAACACTAACTGCATTACGCAATGCTAAGCGGGTGACTTTAACCGCATCAATCACACCAATATCTAAAAAGTCGCCATAGTGCTTATATTGAGTATTAAAAGCAAAACGAGGATTATTTTCCCCTTCTAGCCGTGCAAGTACCACTTCACTATTAACGCCAACATTACTGAGCAATCTTTGCAGTGGACTTTTTAAGGCGCGCTGAACAAGCAAAATACCTTGTTGTTGCTCTAGGTTAACGGCAATAATTTCATCTAAAAATGGAGCCATATTAAATAAGCCCACGCCACCACCAGGCATGACGCCTTCTTCTAAGGCTGCTCTAGCAGACATATAGGCATTTTCAATACGTACCATTCGCTCTTTAATTTCTACATCGCTTATACCACCGACCTCAAAAACACCCGTTTTACCGGATAAAATAGCCAACCGATCTTCAAGCTCTTCAAAATCATGCTTATTACCCGTCGGGGATCCATCTCCCGGCTTTTTTTGCTGAATAATTTTCGCTTCATTTTCAAGATAATTAACGCGCTGCTTAATCTTCTCTGGATCGCCATGACCACCAATAATAGTAATTTTTTCGGCGGTAACAATAACCTGCTTAGCTTCGCCTAACTGTTCTAATTCAATATGCTCAAGCTTAGTAGAAAAATCACCAATGAAGGCTTCCCCTCCGGTCATAATCGCTAAGTCTTTCAGTCTATTTTCTCTTTTATCACCAAATCCTGGGGGCTTAAGTGCGACAACTTTAAAATTACCCTGTGCTTGATTTAGCAATAAACCTGACAAAGCTTTACCGATAACATCTTCAGCAATAATAACCAAAGAGCGCCCCATAGCACTCACGTCTTGCAAAATAGGCACTAAATCCATTAAGTCGCTTATTTCTTTGTCATAAAGCAGGATATAAGGATTATCTAGCACGGCTATATCTCGATCTTTATCGGTAACAAAATTCGGTGACAAATAACCTTGGCCATATTCAAACCCATCCACGATGCCAAGCACATCTTCGCGTGCATTACCTAGCCTAAAGGTCAACTGGCTTCCCAAGCCTAATTTTTCAAATGCTTCAGCAAGCAATACTCCGACACCCGGTTCATCTTTTGTTGCGATAGCAGCAATTTTTTCAATCCAGTCGCTATTAACGCCTGTGACCGCATTTTCTTGTAACTTTTTTTCAACGACCGCTAAAGCAATATCCATTCCCTGTTTTAACTGTACAGGGTGATAGCCTGCTTCAACAAACTTCATGCTATCCCTGCTAAGCGATTGTGCTAATACGATAGCTGTCGTCGTGCCATCACCTACTTCGCGCGATACAGCACCGGACACATCACGTAACATTCTTGCGCCTAAGTCTTCCGCACGATCATCGCAGCTGATTGATCTTGCTACAGTGACACCATCCCTAGTAAATATAGGCATAAGACCATCAGCAACGTTCTGAATCATAACGGCAGGGCCGGCACTTCCATAGGTTACGCTTACCGCGTTAGCAATTTTATTAACTCCCAGCATAAATTTATATCGGGCTTCAGCGTCATAGATTATCTTTGTTGGCATAGTGATCCTTGTTATGTTTTGTGTGATACAAATTGTTAAGGTAGATAAGGGTTCAATACAGGTCTTTTGACCCACCCTGCCTTTTTAATCGTCGGGATGATTACTCTCTTTCATTAAGGTTTGACTCACCTTAGCGCGCGTTATATGTGCGCGCTGGCGATGCGCCCAAGTGAAGATCAACATTTTATCCCAATAGTCGAAAGTCGTTTTTAGCTCTTGAGCATCTTCCTCATCAAGCTCTTTCTGCCAATATTCTCTTAATTCTTCAGTACGTTGCTCACCTAACTTGGTGCTGATTTCCTGCTCATCCAGGGTTAATTTACGTATGGTTTTATCCAGTTGCTCCACCATGCCATAAACAAATTCAATATCCGCTTTATCCATCAATAGATTCCGAGAAAGGAGCTTAGTACATTATTAATTAAGAAACGCTAGGCAAAAATTTCTCTAGATAAATTTTATCTTTGGAAATACCTACTTCCTCACAGGCCGCATAAGTCGCATCAACCATGCCAGGAGGTCCACATAAATAAAGGTCAGGTTTTGCAGATGCGGCTTGTAAATCCTTTTTCAACACATCAACCACGCTGCCTTTCTCACCAGCCCAAGAGTCAGTCGCTTTCCAGACACATATCTTGACCGTTAAATTATCCATTTCACTGGCAAGTTTATTCAGCTCTTCGACATAAAAAACTTCTTCTTCATAGGTAGAACCAAAATAAATAGTGCAAGGTTGTGGCTCGCCCCATTCCTTCATAAATCTAACCATCGATAAAATAGGCGCTAAGCCTGTACCGCCTGCGACAAAGTAACGTGGTGTAAAGCCATCCGCGACTAAACCAAAGATTCCCGATGGCCCTTTAACATTAATCGTTTGGCCTACTTTTGCATCATTCTTTAAGAAATTGGAGAATTTCCCATCATCCAAGACCCGAATTAAGAATTCCATTTGCCCGTCATTATTTCCAATGTTCGCTGGCGAATAAGAACGCGTTGTCTGCGTACCTGGTATTTCTAAATCATAGTACTGACCTGAATCTAGTTTGATTTGTTTTTCGCCATCGGAACGGCTCAGGCAAAGCTTAGTCACATTACTAGAGACTTGCTCTAACTCGACAATCTCAGTTGGAAATTCTTTACCTTCTTCAGAATAAGAAATACGATCAAAGGTGTAAGGCACTTCAACCACCATATCTTCTGTTGGATAACAACGACACAACAGAACCATGTCTTCTTCTTGTTCTTCGGGCGGTAGTGCTTGAGCGCTAACCTTACCCATTTCAAAATCACCTTCAGTACAAACCCCTTTACAGGTTGCACAACCGCCTTCGCGGCATGATGACATTAAAAAAATACTTTGGCGGATTGCTGCACTAATAATATCTTCTTCGGGTGCGCAATCAAAAGAGACCGATTCGCCCTCTTCAGTAATAACTTTTATTTGATGATTTGCCATTAATCATGAACCTCATTATTCTGCTTATTTTTTGCACTAATATTAAAAAATGCCATGACATGATTAACCGCACGTCTTGATGCCTCCTCTGTTAAAGAGCAGCCTTCCTGAATAAGTTTATCTTCACGAAAAATGGTCCAGCGCCACATAAACTCTAAATCTTCGGTGTACGCGGTATAGTTGTTATCATCATATAATTTGGTCAAATCTTCATTATTGCCAAATAATTCACTAACATTTCTTGTCGGTTGCTCGTAAAGTTCTTCCATCATGCTATTTTTATTTATTAGTGATTAAAAGTGTAAAGACACCACCATCCGTGGCAGCACCCCTACTTCCTGCCAAATGCCTTACTTCCATGCATTTAAAAAAAGCAAAACATAAGGCAAAACTTGCTAAAACTATTACTGAATAGTAATAATCTTAACGCCACGCTCTTTGCGTAGCTCTTCTAATGGCATTTTGTAATAATCAATATTTCTCAATTCCATTAGCTTTGTACCTAACAAACGATCTGTATCCATAAACACATTGGTCGGCATAATAGGGGGTTTATAGTCTGTTCTAAAATTAATATGCAACTTCTCAGCGTCATATTTCTTAGTACAGGCATCCATCTTAGCCACCACAGCATCCGCAACTTTTTGTGCATCAGCACCACAAGTACAGTTATTTAAGAATTGCTGATCATTAAGCTCAGCATGCTTTAACAGGGCAACTTTTTCTTCAGTTTTGCTCTCAATCCAACACCAATCAAGTTCCAAAGAATAATCTTCACGCAAAGGTGTGGTATGTTTTTTACGGAAATCCGTTAAAAAAGCGGCACCTTCTTTTAGTGTTTTTAATTGACCGATTTTTGCAGCCCATTCATCACGTACTGGATTATCATGTATTTTGTAATTTGCCATCGTTTTCTCCTATGATTCCATAGTTTTCAAGTTTAGTATCAAGACCCATTAACTCAGATGTAATGGTAAAGGTTTCACCTAAAGTAAAGGCGCGACCAATCGTTGATGAAACATCCACTAAGAAATCATAGACGTTGTAATCTTTACCTAGAATTTCAGCGGCTTCATCGCAATCTACTTCAATTTTACCCGTCGCTTTTAGCCACCAGTAACCTGCACGATCTTCAACCACCAAGGTTGGGTTGTCATCCTTGTTGTCGCCTAATAACAGCTCATCAACAATAATATTGATTTCATCTGATTTTTTAAGCACTAAAACAACATCATTACTTTCATGAACGACTTGGTTCTCTTCAGCAAAATATTCATCGGCAAACGCTTTGCCTGTTTTCGCCATGATGCCTGCACCATACGAATTTTTATTATCTGACATGTTTACTCCTTATTATTTAAGACCTGACAAGACTGTTTTAATTAAAGCGGCTGTATCGACTTTATAGCCAATCTTCGCTGCATAATCTTCTTCCCAGTCACTAAATACTCGACCTAGAGCCACTTCAATCGCATCTTTAGTGGTCACATGCTCAATTTCAGGAATTTTAGAGAAAATACCCATGAAATCTTTCAATGCATTAACCGTTCTAGGTAGCCATTTGTCAGTCCATGCGCGCATTAACCGCTGGTTATACTCACCAAATTGCTCATCATCACCTAGGCAATGAAAGAACATATCACCGGTAATACCTTTCGTTTGCTGATGGTAAAGTTGCGCTTGGTTAATAAAGAAAGGCGTTAAGTTATCACCATAGTAAGAAGATAAACGCAAGAAAAATTCACGACGAACAAACTGACCAAATAAAGCATCGTGTACTTGATGACCTGCCCATAGAATTTCATTCCAGTCGTAAGTCGCCTGCCAAATATCTTCAACCGTTTCTCTTGCTCCTTTGTAAATAGAGCCTTCAGTCCATTCTTTTTTCGGCTCATCAGTTGACTCAGGAAATCCCGGCACTAATTTTGCGATAAAAGTTCTTTCCATTTGAATCATTTGCGCGTTATCAACTTTATCAAAGCCAATCATCGCAATACTCATACGCAAAGTATCACCTAAGCAATCACGCGAAGCTGATGAGTGTGAGTTGAATAATCCATATTCGTTGAAGCAAAATGCGCCCAAATAATCGTTTAGCACTTCATCACGCCAAACAGGATTCATTGTACGAATTTGACCTTCAGCTGAATAAGCTTTTAGAAAACGGTCAGTATAGCGCGCCTCTTCTGCTTTATCTTTTACGTAAGGTGCATGCCAGCGCCTTGCTGGGTCACGATGCTTATGCCAATCCGTTGACTTCATCTCTGTCGTTTCATTACCCCAAGATGGACGACCACCATGGAATTTTTGCGTCCAATCACCCCAATCTAAACCACCTGGAATCCAATCCGGTGTAGGCTGCGTATAACAACATAAGATTTCATACTCTGATAAGCGACGACCACGCGGCTTAACAAAGTAGTTCATCTTACGGTTGCTTTCCAATGGTTGATCAGGTACTGCATCCGCAATAACTTTTTGCATTTCTGGATCAGTTAAGCCACGTTGGCCAACTTCTATTTGAATTCCCATTAATGTATCTCCTAAATATATGGATTAAAAGTAAAGTGACTTACAGCGCGTCAACAGGATCAGAAAAAACACAGTTCAGTGCTTTAATATCATCCAATGTCCACATTTTGCCGTCTTTATTAGTATGTGGCTGAGCGATCAAGGTCTTACCATCGCTACGCACACCATGTAATTCAGCAATCACTTCTGATAATTCGCGTCCTGCGTATTGTTCAAACATGTTCTGACACTCATAACGCTCAGGCTCAGACAACCACATGCGCTCACCCCAGTCATCACTGAAAGTATTTTTCTTGCCGTTATATTCATGTACACGCAAAGTACTTGCGCCTTTACATAAGCTAGGACAGAAAGGAACTTGTGATACGCGATCAATATAGATTTAGATTGGGTGATTATTTTCAATAAACCACATAATCGGTAAAAATCCGCTATTTGGATCCTCACAACCACGCGCACGCCATTCTTCATAGATCACGCCGTAATGCTCATGCCAGCCAGGATAGTTCTCTTCGAACCAGTCCATTTCTTCAGTGGTTGGTAATGTTAAACGGAAGAAACCTGTAGGCCATAATGCATAAGCAATTAGGAATAAATCATGATGCGCCCAGTACGCATCTTTTTTCGCATCACGTAAACTTGCTGGAGAATTTACGCCGTATTTACCTAAACGACCAATCCAAATACCGCCCCAGTCTTCGTACACCCAACGGTTCCAAGTTTTAACCCATGGCTCAACTTTAAAGTGCGAACCATATTCAAACGACATACCTAAAACTGGTGTAAAATACTTTTGCTGTGTCCAGAAGGCATTGTTAAGGTCAGTATACAAGTATTTCGAAGCGGCTTCGTCGTTTGCAATCGAAACAATTGTTTGATAACCGTTTGCCATATGGCGCAGCTCATCTGTTTCAATAGATAAGAAAACAGTCGGTGTAATTTCATCGCCATTCGCTGCAGCCCATTCCGTTACGGCAACAATTAATGGGTTAGTGAAACACGCCTCACCTACTAGCTGTAGGTTGATAGAACACTCAACCGCATCACCTGAAATAAAACCATCAGAGAATACGCGCTTCATTCCTTTCCATAGTGGACCGATGGTACGCGTACGGCGTGCATCATTATGTCCGGCCGCATCTTGTCCATGTTTAGTGAAATAGTAATTTACATAACCACATTGGTTAGTATGACGAATTTCATCTAATGTTTGCGCTAAGTAACCGTTCTTTTGCTCTGGCGCACTCGCAGAATCCCACAACATACCTGTCGCAGCAATCGCATTGTATTCCCCAACTTCTAAGAAGTTAGAGATAACTTTCATCGTTTCGTTCCATTTTGGATGAACTTTGTTACCTGCATCAATACGCGTCAAGACATCCTGTAAACTACCAAACTGGCGCTCATCTTTAACAGACTCCATGCGCGCATATTCTTTAGCGATGAGCTTAAATTGCTCTTTAGTATCATTCGCCATTTTGTACTTAGTTGGATACTTAGTACGGTTCTTATCGAAGTCCCAAGTAAAACTTTGTAACCATCTGTGTACTTCCTGAGCATTTACACCAGTCGGTGCACGATTGACAGCCAAAGCATCTGTTGCAGCTTTTGTTGCAGCACTTATTGCCATGTTGATTTTCCTCGTTTCTTGTTAGTTGTTTAATGAAGCTGTCGTTATCACTATGCCTTTTTGCTTGATAACGTACAGTATTGAAGTGTTTGCTAATCCAAGCTAACGACAGCTTCCACAAGATACAAAGCAGTTAGTGTGCCAACCAAAAAAATAAATATAATCATATATTTTTCATGGACTTGTAACTTTTATAGATAATTACCTTAGTTATTTTTAGTGTCTATATAATGGACAGTGACCAGTAAATAAACGTATATTTTTGTGAATTAGTCGGCATTTCCATTTATTACTAAAACTCATCTATGAGGTATAGAGAATTTTTTTACTCGTTCATTCCTGCGTGCTGTTAGCAGGAATCTATGTTTAACGTGGATTCCCGATAAAAGACTTCGGGAATGACGATATTTTTATAGGCATTTGCCCGTGAATAATGAGAAGTTACTCAATGAGTACCTATATAAGTACTCGAAACAGCCAAATCCACAAACAAGACAATCATCCCGACGACAGGAGAGACCTTAATCTTTACCCCAATACAAAAACTCAAGACCTCTCCTAAGGAATGCACATTAAATAAAATCCGGGACTTTAGGTCATGAAGCACTGCCAGTCCTCGAAGGACTGGCAGTGCTTTCGGATATTATTGAATTTTGATTCCTAAGGCTCATACGTATCTAAACAAGTTAAAAGCCTTCTCCAGAGGAAGAAGGCTGGATGAGGGAAAATAGATAATGCCTTGATTTTATTCTCCTCAACCCTATCCAGCAGTAGAGGAGCGGCCTTAACTTGCAACTTATGTATTTAAATACTAAAAGCTGTGCAGATACCTATGCCTAAGGCCAGAATGGCAAAGTGCTTGTAGCCTACACTCTATATATAAGGCACTTAAAATAACCTCAATACGGTAAGCTGCAGCCACCGTCCTGCTTATATCGCTTATTAAAGACTAAATACTTTGCCAGTAGATAATGCGAAGTTACCGCTTATCTATTACCAATCCTAATAGATTTACCTGATTACCTATAAGCTTCCGCCATTTTAAAAACAACCAACTAGACACCTCGTCATCCCTGCATTCTCTTAGCAGGAATCTATCGTATATGCATGGATTCCTGATTAAAGATTTCGGGAATGACCGCTATTACAGTGATTATTTATTGGGATTGGTATAAGTTACTGACTGCGCTCATTTAAGTTATTGACAAAAGGCAATAAATTACCTATGATTCCAGAACTTTTATATCCAATTTTTAACCTTAAGGAATCATTAAGATGAAAAGAACTTTCCAACCAAGCAAAATCAAACGCGCTCGTACTCATGGTTTTCGTGCAAGAATGGCAACAGTAGGTGGTCGTAGAGTTATCAATGCACGCAGAGCAAAAGGTCGTCACACACTAGCTCTTTAACCGTTGACTCAGAAAGCATTTAGTTTTCCACCGTCTGTACGGCTACGAGAACCCGCTGAATTTAAACGTGTTTTTGCAAAACCGGAAAGATCAACCGATAACTATTTTACAGTGCTTGCTATTGTTAATGAGCTAGAGCATCCCCGCTTAGGGCTTGCTATCGCAAAAAAACATATTAGACGCGCTGTCGATAGAAATAAAATCAAACGATCTGCCCGGGAAAGCTTTAGATTACAACAACATCAGATGCCACATCTTGATCTCGTTATAACCGCACGCAGGAATGCGGCAACAGCAGACTCAAAAACACTGCAAGATTCTTTAGCTAAGCATTGGCTCAAGGTAACTAAGCGATGCGTACCCTTCTCATAGCCCTACTGAGATTTTATAAGTTTTTTATAAGTCCTCTACTGGGAAATAATTGTCGCTTTCACCCCACTTGTTCGAGCTATGCTATGCAAGCAATTTCAATGCACGGCGCACTCATAGGCTCCTATCTCACAATAAAACGATTACTACGGTGTCACCCTTTTCATGATGGTGATATTGATGATCCTGTACCCAAAAAAGTTGGTAAGTAAAAATGGAGAATATAAGATTTGTACTCATCGTAATTTTATCGATGATTTCATTAATGTTATGGGAAGCATGGCAAGTGGACTATGGCCCAAAGCCTGAAACTACAGCCCAACAAACCGTTATTGATAGTAATGGCAACCTTGTTCCCGTCACTGGGTCAAATAGCGATGGATCATCTGAGCTACCTTTCCTAGAAAGCGCTGCAAATAGCATCATTACTGTTACTACTGACGTTTATCATCTAGAAATTGATACTAAAGGCGGTACTTTACGTAACCTTGATCTTTTAGATTACCCTTTTGAAAAAGGCGAAGAAGCTTCAGTACGTTTATTTGATGGCAGCTCAGAAAAACTATTTTTAAGTCAAAGCGGTCTTATTAGTAGTCCTGAATCTGCAACATTGCCAAACCACAACGTACAGCTACACGCTGAGCAATATAGCTACGAGCTTAAAGCTGGTGAAAATACACTGTCAATTCCATTAACATGGACAGATAATAACGGCCTAAGTTATAGCAAAACCTATACCTTCACACGCGGCAGTTATGAAATCCAATTAGCACAAAAAGTAGACAACCAATCAGCAAAAGATTGGTCTGGTAGACCTTATACGCAATTGCTTCGAGTGCCTTATAGCGATGGCCAAGGTAATACGTTTATTCGTACTTTTGCCGGTGCTGTTGTTTATACAGAAGAAGAAAAATTTCAGAAAATTGAATTTGATGACATGGCTGATGTCGACCTTAAAGTTACCTCAACAGGCGGCTGGACAGGCATGATTCAACATTACTTTGCTGCGGCGTGGATTCCACCGGTAGGCAGTGAACAACACTTCTTTACTAAAGAATTAAGCAATTCTCGCTACGTTATTGGCTCATATCCAAATCCAACGACAGTCGCGGCAAATAGCAATGCTGTTTTTAACAGTCAGTTGTTTGTTGGGCCTAAAATCCAGCCGATGATGGAAGCTTTAGCCCCTGGCCTAGAGTTAACGGTTGATTACAGCTGGTTAACAATTGTTGGTAAACCTATTTACAGCTTATTGAATTTTATTCATGACTTCGTAAAAAATTGGGGTTTCTCAATTATGGGTGTGACCTTCTGTATTAAATTACTGTTTTTCCCATTGTCAGCGGCTAGCTACAAATCAATGGCAAAAATGCGTAAATTACAGCCTCGCCTAGCACAGCTAAAAGAAAGCTATGGTGATGATAGGCAGAAGTTTAATGAAGAAATGATGAGCTTGTACCGTAAGGAAAAAGTTAATCCTATGGGCGGCTGCTTACCGGTTATCGTACAGATTCCGGTATTCATTTCTCTCTATTGGGTGTTGATTGAAACGGTTGAGTTAAGACAAGCGCCGTTCCTATTCTGGGTACAAGATTTATCATCTAAAGATCCATACTTTGTCTTACCTGTATTAATGGGTATTAGTATGTTCATACAGCAAAGACTAAACCCTGCACCGGTTGATCCATTGCAGGCAAAAATCATGCGTATGTTCCCGATCGTGTTTACTGTGTTCTTCTTGTTCTTCCCATCAGGTTTAGTTTTATACTGGGTAACAAACAATACTTTATCGATTATCCAGCAATGGTATATCACTAGAAAAATTGTTGGCACTGATTAACGCTAAACTTTATCACGGGGCATAATTAACTATTTGTAGTAGGGCGGACTTCAGTCCGCCATTGCAAAAAAACGGACTGAAGTCCGCCCTACTTTGAATTTAATCTACCCCCTAAGCCGAATCATGCACTAGCTGATTCGGCTTTTTTATTGAGGCTATGTATGAATATCACTCAGCAAGATACTATTGCAGCCATCGCTACCCCTCCCGGAAATGGCGGTGTTGGAATTATTAGGATTTCAGGTAATAACGCCCTGCCCATTGCCCAACAATTAACCAATAAAACGCTCCAAGCACGCCATGCTCACTATGCTTCGTTTCATGAGGCTGATGGCAATATTATTGATTCAGGCTTAGCCTTATTCTTCCCCAATCCCGCTTCATTTACCGGGGAAGATACGGTAGAAATCCAAGGACATGGCGGCTCTGTTATTCTGGATATGCTGCTTAGACGTATTTTGTCTTTAGGCGCACGCATTGCTAATCCTGGTGAGTTTTCAGAACGCGCATTTTTAAATGGCAAGTTGGATTTAGCACAAGCAGAAGCTATTGCCGATTTAATTGCAAGCAGCACGGAACAATCCGCACGTTCCGCACAAAAATCCATGCAAGGCGTATTTTCTGAGCAAATTAACTTCTTTGTAGAAGAGCTGATTGAACTCCGTATCTATGTTGAAGCCGCAATAGATTTTGTTGATGAAGAAATTGATTTTTTAAGTGATGGCGTGGTCGAAAATCGTATTATTCGCTTATTACAATCCATTCAAGCCATTCTAGTCACCGCCCAACAAGGCCGCTTATTGCGCGATGGCATGACCGTCGTGCTCGCTGGCAAACCTAATGCAGGTAAATCCAGCTTACTCAACGCATTAGCAGGTCATGATGCCGCGATTGTTACCGATATTGCCGGCACAACGCGTGACGTACTTAAAGAGCGCATACAAATAGACGGCATGCCCCTGCATATTATTGATACCGCTGGCTTACGTGAAAGTGATAATGCCGTTGAAAAAGAAGGCGTACGTCGAGCACATGCTGAAATATTGAAAGCCGATAAAATTTTATTATTAATTGATGCTAATGACCCTGAGCCAGATACACTCTTAAAAACCTTACCCAATAATATCAGCATCACCAAAATCTATAACAAAATTGATTTACTGAAAACCCAGCCAGAAATCACCGAGAACGAAAACGGCACGCAAATTTATCTCTCAGTAAAAAAAGACATCGGCATGAATTTGTTAACACAACACTTAAAACAAAGTGTTGGTTTTGATGGCGCAACTGATAATGTATTCATCTCCCGCCGCCGCCATATAGAGGCCTTAACGAAAGGCGAGCAATTCGTGCAAAATGCCCTAGAACAATTACAAAACAATCTAGCTAGTGAGTTGGTCGCCGAAGACCTCAGACAAGCACAAAATCACCTCTCAGAAATCACGGGTGAGTTTACCTCTGATGATCTACTTGGGAAAATTTTTAGTTCGTTTTGTATTGGAAAGTAATCCTTTGCAGTAAAAAAGTAGACTAGAGGGAAAACTAATAGCTTTCCCCCCCTCAGAAGAAGCTATATAAACCAACCTAAGCTGTAGTGACTCAAATGTGAGCCGCCATACTCAATAGCATTAGCAGACAAGTCAGGCATGGTGTTCGCATAACGGGTCTTATGTTCAATTGGAGGGGGGGGTAGCGAGATGAGCGGATTTATCACGGGCGAGTTTCGCACTCAAGCTACCTTATTTCCAAAACAACTCGACGATTATGCATCAGAAGACAATGCTACCAGAGTAATAGATGTCTTCATCGATGGTATTGATCTTTCAGCCATGGGGTTTAAAACAACTTCAGCTGCCACGGGTCGGCCTGGGTATCATTCTGAATCCATGCTAAAGCTTTATGTGCATGGTTATCTCAATCGCATCCAGTCCTCTCATCGTTTAGAACGAGAAGCGGGCCGAAATGTTGAACTGATGTGGTTGCTGGGTCGTTTAGCACCGGACTTTAAAACTATTGCCGACTTCCGCAAGGACAATACCCAAGCTATTAAATTGGTTTGTCGTGAGTTTGTTATTATTTGCCGTAAACTCAATCTTTTTAGTGAACTGAATGTTGATAAATTAACCGCCGTAGCAGACCGAGGATACTATAGTGGTGAGGAAATTAAGTCCTGCGGAGAAGCTAATATAGAAGTCTATCTCCCTAAATCAGAAACCTCCAATAACCAGGCAAAAGGCTTATTTGGTAAACGTGACTTCATCTATAAGCCTGAAGATGATGAATACGAATGCCCTGCTGGAGAACGTGCAATTTTCCGTTATATCAGTCAGGAAAGAGGTAAATCCATACGACGCTATTGGTATTCTGCCTGTGTTAACTGCAAAATGAAACCGCAATGCACCACGGGTGTACAGAGGCGTATCAGTCGCTGGGAACATGAGGCTGTGTTAGATGATTTAGAAAATCGCCTGAACCAAGCCCCGGAGATGATGAAGGCAAGACGAGAAACGGTTGAACATCCTTTTGGAACACTGAAACTCTGGATGGGTTACACACATTTTCAGATGAGAACACTGGAACGAGGCAATACTGAGATCAACGGCCATAAAACACGGACTTGACCATTACTGCTGATTCTTGTGTAATCAGGGCATCTTTCTAGTTAAAAACAGTTTATGACGCAGTTAAAAGAAATACTAACATCAGCTCAATGTGAATGTATACAAAAGCAAACGATCAATCATGATGAGCCAGGATCTTTACTGCGGGATTTTTCAAGCTTTATAGATTTTATAGGAACAACAGGTATTTCTGTTTCTAAGAAAAATCATTTAGTTGCTATGAAAGACCTTCAAGGACTTAATCAACGTATGTCTAAGCCTTTAGATATTCACCTTAAACGACCACAACAAAAATCATTTCCTCATATTAACGGCTTATATCTTTTACTGAGAGCATCAGGGTTAACACGCATTGTTTGTGACCGTAAAGAAGCTAAATTAATGCTCAATAATAAGCTTCTAGCTGAGTGGCAAACGTTAAATCCAACAGAATGCTATTTCGCTTTATTTTATGCTTGGTGGCATCGTGGAAACACTGAAATTATTGGCGAGCGTGGTGGAGATTTTTGGGGTGGAAAGAGCTTCTTTTATGACAGTTTGTATTTTTTCAGTAAGACTTTAGATAACAAACAATTTAATATAAAAAATAAGCAGCACGAGTTTAGTTCTCTGCGTTATCTTCCAGGGTTACATAATCTAGCATTAATGGAGTTATTTGGTTTTATTACCATAAAACAAGAGGCTGCATTAAGTAAAGAAAATTGGCCCATTACTGAAATTAAGCCAACCTTATGGGGAACTTCTGTTTTAACGTATTTTTCTAATTATTTAACGATAGAGCTAGATACTGGCGTGATAGCTGTATGGGGAGATGAGCTAAAAACTTATCGTCCCGATTGGCAAAAAAAATTAGAGCCGTCGCAGTGTAATATTAAAGAAGACGCTGGTGTTATTTTAAACGTTGTACTAGGCAATGCATCTAGGACGTTATCTGTACCTAATAATATAAACCTTGATGAGCTTGCTGAATGTATTTTAAGTGCTTTTAACTTTAGCAATGATCACCTTTATGAGTTTATCTATAAAAACAATTATGGCATAACTGAACACGTTATCCATTCTGACATAGATACCGATGATGAATGCCTATATACAGATGGTTATATAGTCGGACAGTTACCTTTATATGAAGGGTCAGAACTTACGTTCCGTTTTGATTTTGGTGATAGTTGGGAATTTTTGCTTAGCGTGGAATCTTTCATAGACACTAGTTCGTGTCCTTCTGAGTCAGAAGTTATTGAGCAACACGGCAACCCTCCAGAGCAATACCCTGACTGGAATTGATATTCACTGTATAACTTAATATCTCATTGGCGTGCAATTTATATTTGCAGTTAATGTGG
>JAUVAA010000222.1 GCA_030591965.1 bacterium | reverse complement strand
TTTTTATAGCTTTTAACTATATGTTTTTGATCAGGCAATAAAATCAGTTGTTTTTAACAAAAAAAGTTCATAAACTCCATATTTATAGTCAATTGATTTTTAACATAGTTTTAATGCGATTGCCCTAAGTATGTGAACGCTTACCTTTGATTAGGCTCTCATCAATGAGCCACAACAAAAAATTGAGATTATGCTATCTAAAATGACGGGCAGACATACGTTTCCCACCTGACTTATCTAGGCGATTAAAATGAAAATTGGCATACCTAAAGAAATAAAAGATAAAGAAGCCCGAGTAGCGATTACCCCTCAAGGTGTAGCACAACTTATTCAAGCCAAGCACTCTGTCTTTGTGGAGTCTGGTGCGGGTCTTGATTCTGGGTTCAGTAATAAGCAATACCAAACAGCAGGCGCAAACATAGTTTCTGCTAGTGAGGCGTGGAATACTGATTTAGTCGTTAAAGTTAAAGAGCCTCAAGAATCAGAATATCAACACTTAAAACAACAAATCATATTTACATTTTTCCACTTGGCTGGAGTACATAAATCACTCACTGAAGAGCTGATTAAAAAAGGCACAACTGCGGTTGCTTATGAATCGCTTGAGGATCTACAAGGGAAATTACCTATTTTAGCGCCGATGAGTGCTGTTGCTGGAAATATGTCCGTGTTAATGGGAGCTTATTATCTGGCTAAATTTAACCAAGGTAATGGCATGCAATTAGGCACCATTATGAATAAATCCTATGGCAAAGTCGTCATTCTTGGTGATGGTGTGGTTGGTCAACATGCCGCTCATTTTGCTGCAGCAATGGGTGCTGCTGTTTTTGTTGCTGGCCGTCACGCAGAAAAATGGACAACACTCAAAGCCTCGCTGCCTACCGTGAACTTCTTTATCTCTAATTCAGAGAATATTGCTGCACATATCCTAGATGCCGATTTAGTTATCGGTGCAGTACTTAGCCGTGGCGCAAAAGCACCGAAAATAATAACGGAAAGCATGTTAAAAACAATGCCTTTAGGTTCCGTTATTGTTGATGTCAGTATTGATCAAGGCGGTTGTTTTGAAACTTCAAGGCCAACGACGCACTCAGACCCTGTTTTCATAAAACATGGGGTCGTTCATTATTGCGTATCCAATATGCCGGGAGCCTACCCGAAAGCCTCTACTCTCGCACTTACAGAAGCAAGCATAAACTACGTGTTAGACCTAGCTGACAATTCACTCAATGGTTTTCTCTCAGATAAAGGAAAAATTAAAGCGATTAACACCTATCAAGGCAAAATTACCGCAGAAAAAGTGGCCAAGGATTTAGGTTTGTATGATTTTTTTCAGCCACTAAACCTAAACGCTCGGTAAAAGAGATGATTATCCAGGAAGGGGGCGAAGATACTGACTTTCTCCCCCTACCCTGTTATACATGCGATCCTATCTCTATGCTGAAAGAGATCCCTTACATTCCGGCAGAATCACCGGCTGCTTTTGCATGTTCGGACGCCTCATTGGCAGCCTTATGAGCGGCAGCCCATGACTGCTGTGCTAATCCAACGTGCTTTTGCGCCTGTTTCTTATTACCCTTAGCGAAATCCTTGGCAGCAGCGCCATGATGTTGAGCCGCTGCTTTATTTTCTTTAGCGGCTATTTTATGAGATTCAATAGCCATTTCATGATGCTTTGCCATCATCTCATGCTTTTCTGTTGCAGTAACTTCGCCAGCTATTGCAACGCCACTTAAAGCCGTAAGAAAAGTGATTAAAAGTACTTTTAATATTACATGCCTGTTCATAATTAACTCCTCATTATCATATAATTTAGCCTCGATACTCTTAGGCTATCTGCAAATTTCGAAATTATAGTGATGATTCACCTCCTTTCTGATTAGCTATGATTCAATTCCCACGAAGGAATCCCTCAAAGGGACAGGTATTATTTTTATATTCAACGTTGTACAAATGCTTACATGGTCTATTATGCAACAGTTTTTCTCATTGAATATCAAGCGATATGCCAAGCTATAAGTGAACCTATTTTTTTAGGAAGATGATAAAAAAACCTTAGTACACAGTTAATTGCACTGCGCTAGGATGTTGACCCTTTGGCTACTTAATATCTAAGCAGCTCTGTCAACTTACCACAAAATTAAATAGTTTCTTTACTTTTTAATTTTTTTATAGGCAATAAATCTCACAACTTAATTAGGTAAGCCGGAGGAAAGCGACTACCTATCTAGCGTAATCGTAAAACTTAACTCTCCATCATCCAAATAAATTTCACCTTCCTGAATATTGCATTGCAATTGCATAGAGCGCTTAACCATAGCCTCTACGCCTTGGGCATTAATATGTACGACTTTCAAATTGCTAAAGCGCTGTAATTTGCTTTGCTGCTGCTCCCACCAGACTTTTGCTTTGCGTTCATCGTAGGTGTAGATAATCACTTGCTTGGCGCGACCACAGGCTTTGCGAATTCTTTTTTCATCGGGCTGCCCCAAATCAATCCATAACTCAATTTCATCGGTCAGCGTCTTTTGCCAAAGATCAGGCTCATCGTCGCTGTCTAACCCCTTGGTAAAGCTAAGCTGTTCACTCGCATTGGCCATAAATGCGATTAAGCGCACCATAAACCGGAAGTCTGTTTCAGATGGGTGTTGCGCCACGGTTAGTTCGTGACTTTGATAATAATGCCGATCCATATCAGCGATATTAAGAGAGATTTTATTGATTGTTGAGCTAATGGCCATAAGTTAATTTCGGGTTTGTGTGTCGCATTGAAAGTGATTTTTAAGAAAAATAGCAGGCTAAAGCACTGCGCCCCAACAAACTAACTCTTCAAAATTTATTCGTACCTACAGATATCTCATACAAATTAGGCATATTATTAAAGGAATTTTGTGGGAGGGGCTTTATTGTAAATAGCCATAGCGCAGTTTTCACTTCTAAAAGGCGGACTGAAGTCCGCCCTACTATTTGTGCACCCTTACCTAAGTTTGCAACCCAAGTGACGCATCAATGCATTTTCTTTAATTCTATCCCAGTTTTCGCGCCATACTTTCTGAGCAGTAACAAATGATCAGGCCGCCTGCGTTCATATTTTAGCGCCATTGCATCCAACCAAATAAGCCAAGCATCTTCATCATCCAAAGCCTCTTGACTGGGCTCTTCAGGTATTTTATTAATCTCCCAGACTTGGTGTATATAATCAAATACTGCCCAATCATAGAGTGTTTCACCCTCTTTAAATCCAGCAGTTTCATTGGCTATCGCACCGCCTTGTAATAAAACTTCGAGCATCATGGCATCCATCGACAGCATAGCTTGAGTTAGCGGCCCACAACTATCTGAATCAAGGTGTTGCGGATTAAA
>JAUVAA010000010.1 GCA_030591965.1 bacterium | reverse complement strand
TTAAATTCAAGTGTGTACTTAGGTTGTGTCTGTTTGTTTTCGTTACTCATATTCACCTCTAATGACATTATAAATCAGCCTCTAGAAGTGTCCTGCTTTATTAGACCACTACATACCCAATATTGGGTTAGCGAAAAACTGGATGGAGTGCGTGCGCGCTGGGATGGTCAACAACTTATCTCCAGAGGTGGCAATTTATTAAATGCGCCAAAATGGTTTATCCAAGATTTTCCTGACACTGTATTAGATGGCGAATTATGGATTGCCAGAGGAAAATATCAGCAAACAGTTTCTATCGCCCGAAAACAACAGCCGCATTTAGGTTGGCAGAAAATCAAATTTATGGTTTTTGATTTACCCAATCACTCAGGAACTTTCTCAGACCGAGTTAGCCTAATGCAGTCTATGGCAAAACAATTACCGTCTCCCTTTCTGAAATTTATTGAACAAGTTCAAATAGCTTCCCACGAACAGCTTATGCAACGTTTGCAATTAGTGACTGATCAAGACGGTGAAGGCTTGATGCTACATCGTAAACAGGGCTTGTATAACAGCGGGCGCAGTCACAATATTTTGAAATTAAAACCCTTTGCGGATGCTGAGGCAATAGTTACGGGCTATCGTCTCGGCAAAGGACAATTCACGGGAAAAATGGGCTCGATTCAAGTTAAATCCACAGGTGGCAAAAGCTTTTTTATTGGTAGTGGCTTTAGTCATCAAGAACGAGATAACCCACCACCGATAGGCAGCACCATCAGCTTTCGTTACCAAGGCTTTACTGATAGAGGTATTCCAAGGTTTGCGGTATTTTTAAGAGTGCGCGATGAACCTTGATAAACTTATATTTTTTTCAAACAATGTGGCTACGAATTTAAGGTAGAACAGCTAAAAGTCCGCCCTACTATATTATTAATGTTTCGTGTTAAGTGCGTAGCCAAAAATATAAGTCACTATATAATAGCGTAACCGCCTAAAGCAATTTTCTAACTCACGCCATGCAATATCTTAGCGTTTATGCCTTACTAGGAAATAATCCATGCCTAAATTTTTAAAGTCAGCTATTGGCCTTATACTATTATTAACCACGGTTAGCTTAGTCACCTGTCAATCGCTAATCGAAGTCTCGCCATTTCGTACAAACCCAGTAGCAGAAATTAAATAACCCTTACACAAGTCCGCTATGAATAACTCCGAGCAATTAAGAAAGCCTAAACCCTACCAGAAAAAAACGGCCAGTGGCTTAATATACGGCAGCCGCGGACTGCTTCTTTATATCTTACCTTTGGCATTGATTCCTGCAGCTATATTATCCTTTATTTATGCCGATTTTTTACGCATTATTATCAATATCAGCGGCTGTGCTACTTTTCTATTTGCCGCCAATCTATTACGCAAAGGACTCGCTGCTGAAGCCGACTATCAAGATAAAAAAATCACTCAAGCGCCAAGGTGGCCATTAAAAACTCTAGCGGCATTACTGGTTGCGCTTACTACAACAGGCATCGCATTACTCGGCGCGGGACATGCCTTATTAGTCTCTATAGTGTTTGGCTTAGGAGCCTTAGCGGGAATGTTTTTACTCTACGGCTTTGATCCCCGTCAGGAAAAAATGATCACTGGCTCGCATGGCTATAGTGCAGAAGAAATATCTCAAACCATAGCTGAAGCTGAACTGAAAATTTCCGGTATTGAACGAGCCAATAAGCAAATTAATAATAGACAGTTTAATCAACGTATTCAAACTATTTGCACCCATGCCAGAGAAATTGTCGGGCTACTAGAAGAAGACCCCGGCGATATCCGGCGCGCAAGAAAATTCTTGAATATCTATCTGGATGGCGCATTCAAAGTGACTGAAGGTTATGCCGATATGCAGAGAAAACATCAATCAGAACAATTGACGGAGAATTTTGATCATGTATTACAAACCATAGAATCCGTTTTTATTGAGCAAAAACAGAAATTACTCGAAGATGATGTACTTGATCTTGATGTACAAATTGAAGTTTTGGCAGCCCAGTTAAAGCATGAAGGCGTGATTTAAAACCTACCGATTAAGCGATCACTAAAGGAACTTAAAATGAGCGAACAAAATACGACTACTGAAAACCTTACAATCCCCGGAAGTTCAGTATTTGAAGAAATCGTACCGGGTGTTAGCAAAGAGATTTTAGCTTTCGAACAATCAGATGCAGAAAACCAAGCGCATATCACTACAAAAATAGCTGAAATAGATATCAATGATAGCAAGTCTATTATTTACTTCGGCAGCAAAGCGCAAGAACAGCTCACCAGTATTTCCGACAAAATGCTCGACGGCGTCAAAAACAAGGATTTAGGTTCTGCGGGGGGCGATTTAAATAATATGGTGGCTGCTTTACGAGGCTTTGATGTCAATGCCTTAGACCCTAATAAAAAGCCCGGTTTTTTGCCAAACTATTAGGCAGAGCTAAACCTGTTGCGCAATTCTTACAAAAATATGAAGAAGTGCGCAAACAAATCGACACCATTACCGACAAACTAGATGGACATAAAACCACGCTATTAACCGACATTACCATGCTGGATAGACTCTACGAAGCTAACTTAGAGTATTTTCACAACCTAGATCATTATATTTCTGCTGGCGATGAAAAATTAAAACAATTGGATGAGCAAGTTATCCCCGAAAAAGCATCTAGTGCAGCCGCTTCAGAAGCGATTATTGAAGCACAGGAGTTAAGAGATTTACGTGCTGCAAGAGATGACTTAGAGCGGCGCGTACATGATTTACGTTTAACACGCCAAGTCGCTATGCAAAGCTTGCCTAGTATTCGTTTGATTCAGGATAATGACAAAGGCTTGGTTAATAAAATCAATTCAACAGTTGTTAATACTATTCCACTATGGCGTCAACAATTAGCAACAGCTGTCGCTATATACCGTTCATCAGATGCAGCTAGCACCCTACAGTCGGCTACTGATTTAACTAATGATTTATTAGAAGCCAATGCGGAAAATCTTAAACAGGCCAACTCACTAACGCGCAAACAATTAGAGCGCGGCGTATTTGATTTGGAGTCAGTAAAAAAAGCGAACACTTTATTAATTGATACCATTAATGAGAGTTTACAAATCGCTGATCAAGGTAAAAAAATGCGTGCCGATGCTGTTGTGCAATTACAAGAATGTGAAACAGAACTACGTAAAACACTTAGCTCTGCAGTCAATCGTACAACTATTAATGAAGCAAGTTAATTTATTTGGGCATCTAGTAGGGCGTGAATATATCGAAGTGTGTTGTTTACGTTAATTAAAAACATGACCGGAGAGATAGATGGGGTTATTCGACAAGCTATTTGGTGAATTTGTTGATGTTATTGAATGGTTAGACCAGTCTAGCGACACCATGGTGTATCGTTTTGAACGCTACGACAATGAAATCAAGTACGGTGCAAAATTAACAGTACGCGAATCACAAGTTGCCATTTTAGTAAACGAAGGCAAAGCAGCGGACTTTTTTGAGCCGGGCATGTATGAGTTGCAAACCAATAACATGCCGATTATGACCACGCTAGAAAACTGGCCGCACGGCTTTCAAAGCCCGTTTAAAGCCGAAGTTTACTTCTTTAATATGCGCCGCTTCGTTGATTTAAAATGGGGCACAAAAAATCCGATTATGTTGCGCGACGCTGAATTTGGCGCGGTCAGGTTACGCGCCTTTGGTAGTTATTGCGTCAGAATTAATGACCCGCTCACTTTTATCAAAGAAATTGTTGGCACACACGGACATTTTTCCACTGATGATATTAGCGACCAATTACGCAATCTGATTCTATCGCGCTTTGCTAGTATTTTAGGAGAATCCAAAATTCCGGTACTCGATCTAGCGGGTAACTATGATGATTTAAGTGAATATATCACTGCCAAAATTGCCCCTGAATTTATGGCCTATGGATTAGAAATCACCAAATTGTTAGTGGAAAATATCTCTTTGCCTGCATCTGTTGAAGAAGCATTAGATAAACGTACCAGTATGGGTGTGATTGGTAATTTAAAAAATTACACTGAATTTCAGGCTGCTGAATCTATGAAAGCCGCAGCAGAAAATCCATCCGGTGGTGCTTCTGAAGGTATCGGAATGGGCATGGGCTTTGCGTTAGCTAATAAAATGGGCCAAAGTTTTGCGCCTTCACCTAATAATACAATACAATCTACGCCACCTCCTATTCCACAACAAACACAATATTTTGTCGCACTCAATGGTCAGCAGTCTGGCCCGTTTAGCTTGTCCGATCTAACAAACCAGATTAAATCCGGCATTATAACGCGGCAAACTTTGATTTGGAATCAAGCGTTAGTGGAATGGACTAAAGCGGGAGAGATTGCTGAATTAGCGAACTCTTTCTCAATAATGCCGCCACCGTTACCAACATAATAAACTCTCACGTAGGGCAGACTTTAGTCCGCCAATAAGCGTAACCTCTCTTAATAAATAGAAAATTGTCTAAAACAACATTAATTGATAAGGTTAAGTCAAGTATTGTGCTTGTAATTGCAGAATAGACTTTTCAAAAACTATCTATTTATTGCGAGCCATACTGGTATTTGGGTGTTAATTTTTACCTATCGGCAGTTGATGCCGGTCTATCGTTTTAGGTTGATTTTATTTAAGGGGAAGGAATTGAAAATAGTTATAGCAGTATTATTACTTGTTACGGTGACTGGATGTTCGAGAGGTTTTGCTAAAGAGGGAGCTACTTATCAAGACTTTTATGAAGACCTAACTCGTTGCACAAATGCAACTGATAAGAAATTAGATACCCCCGCTATTATTTTTGGTAATGGGGCGGCAAATAACTATGCTCAATTAGCTCAAAAAAGTGAGAACCGAGGAAAAAGAAATAATTGTATGAAATATTTAAACTGGGAGATTCGCACAGGTAGTGATGTCTTTCATCCTTAAAGATGAAGATTAAGGTAAATAATAGGCCAATAAGGGTAACCCTTAAGTCTACAGATCTATATTAAGGTATGTACTCATTAGCTGTTGGTAAGGCGTACAGGCGAATGATTACAGCCACTTACCTATTACTATGACTTAAGTAAAAACAATAGCATAGGTGATCACCAACACTTAATGAGTACATAGCCAAAAAGAAGGTATTTTACTATTCACTAAAGACCATATCTTTTCCTCGCCGAGTGCTTCTGCGGCTGTTGTATTAGGGCGTAGCGCTAATGGCTGGATTGAATGGAAATATAAAGGCGGAAGAACACTTGATGAGGTTAAACGGCAAAATAATTAGAAACCTCAATTCGTTTCAATATCAATGTCAACAAGCGGACTGAAGTCCGCCCTACTCCTATAGATATGTGAAAATTACTAAAATAAAATCACCATCTACACACAACCAGTTTCCCTGCTCTCAATGTGGCTCAATGCTGAAATATCAGCCCGGCACACAGCAACAGGTTTGTTCACACTGCGGCCAAACAAATGATATTAGCGCCAAACAAGACCGCATCGAAGAATATGACTTGGCTCAGGCATTACGTGAACTAGCCGAAACTCAACCTAGCGAAGTCAATAATCAAGCACACTGCGAAGCCTGTGGTGCAAGTTTTAAATTTTCTGCCAGTATACATGCTGGTGAATGCCCTTTTTGTAGTACTGATATTGTTATTAGCTCACAAAAAAACAAACCACTCCCACCCAAGTCGCTACTCCCTTTTTTAATTGAAGAAGCGCACGCCAAAAAACAATTCAGTCTATGGCTTAATAAATTATGGTTTGCGCCTAACAAAGTCAAAAAATATGCACGCGCAGATACGAAACTAACCGGTATCTACCTGCCCTATTGGACTTATGACAGCCATACAGATAGCACTTACACAGGCGCTAGAGGTGACACTTACTATGTTAATGAGCGCGTCAGTTACATACAAAAAGGCCGCCAAGTTTCCACAGTGAAACGAGTGCCAAAAATACGTTGGACAAATGTTCGAGGACGAGTATCAAGATTTTTTGATGATGTTTTAATTGGTGCTAGCTTATCTCTACCTCGACAAATTCTGGATCGCTTGCAACCTTGGGATCTGGAAAATTTAGTACCTTATGATGAAAATTATATCAGTGGTTTTCAAAGTGAATTATATCAAGTCAACTTAGATGAAGGCTTTGACCGCGCTAAACAGGTCATAGATGGTATGATTCGCCAAGATATTGCCTATGACATCGGCGGTGATCATCAACGTATTCATCAAGTCAGCACTCAACATAGCCAAGTCACTTATAAGCATTGCCTTTTACCCGTGTGGTCAGCCGCTTTTATGTACCGAAATAAAGTTTATCGCTTTGTTATCAATGGCCGTACCGGTGAAGTGCAAGGCGAACGCCCTTATAGTATCTGGAAAATTGGTTTTGCCGTTCTTATTGCATTAGGTCTTATAGGTGGCCTCGTTTATTTACAACAAACCGGTGCTTTTGATCAGGTCGAATACTCAAGCTATTCCGGCAACTACCAACTAAATTAATACGTTTGCTCAATTACTGATCTTTACAAATGATGCGTTATAGTGCTTTTCATGTTTTAATTTAACAATATCGAGTCAACATTACCTTTATCAATCTTAGGAATTCTTATGGAAGCGACAACAATAATAAAAAAATCCATTCTAGCCGCAAGCATCAGTTTACTCTTTAGCTCCAGCGTATTCGCGGAGGCTGGTAATAAGCATAAAATGCACCAGCTTTATCAAGACAACTGTGCCAGCTGTCATGGTTCAGATCATGGAGGTTATTTAGCTCCAGCGTTGAATTCCGAAACCCTAAAAGGTCGCAGCCCAACGGCTTTACGTACTTTGATTATGACCGGTAGCTTTGAAACTTTAATGCCTCCGTTTTTCGGCCGTTTATCCGATAGCGATATCCGCGACATGGTCAAGCATTTACAAAGCACGCCAAAATTAGCCAATCCTGCTTTCACTATTAAAGATATGAAAGCGTCTTTAAAAGTTTATGTAAAAGACGAGTCTAAACTACCGAATAAACCGACGTTTAAAATCGATAGCATGGACGATATTATCGGCGTTGCTGCACGCGGAAAATACGGTCGCGGCGATGGTTCAGAAGCGGTATTTATTAATAGCAAAACGCACCAACAAGTCGGTGTAGTACCCACGGTAACTGCAGCACATATTATTGAATTTAGTCCGGCTAATGAGCGCTGGGCTTATGTAAAAACCGATACGGCAGAAATCTATAAAGTTGATTTATATACGATGCAAGCGGTACGCAGCATTAAAACAGGCTGGAATGGCCCTGGCATCGGTATTTCGCGCGATGGCAAATATTTGATGGCCGGTTCTTTCGTTCCGCATAACGCCGTTATTTTAGACGCAGATACTTTAGAGCCTTTAAAGCAATTTGAATTAGAAGGCATCGATCCTGACGGTAAAATGGTGAGTTCTGATTCAGGTATGGTGATTGGTACGCCGTATGCAGATATTTTCGCGATTGCCTTAGAAAATGCTGGCCAAGTTTGGGTCGTGGATTTAAAAGATGACTTCCCTGTCACTAAAATAAAAAATGTCGGCCGTCATTTACATGATGCTTTCTTAACCCATAAAGGCAAAAAATTAATGATTGCCTCGTATGACGATAGCATTGTGACCGCGATTGATTTAGAAAAACGCGAAATTATCAAAAAATTACCAGCGGGTTGTGTACCACATGTGGGTGGTGGCGCAGCCGTTAAAGTGGATGGTCGTACTTTAGGTTTTGGTACTAACTTCGGTACTTGCGATAAAACCGTGGTCAGCGTTTGGGACTTAGATACGATGAAACTGGTTAAACTAATCCCTGTTTCTGGTGGTACAGAATCACCAGCCGCTCATGCTAATGCACCTTATGTTGCCGTGGATATTATTACTAAAGACAGACGCGCTCGTACTATTCAATTGATTGATAAAAAATCATTAGAGGTGGTTAAAACTTTAGATGTCGGCGGTCATGCCTACTTCCCAGAATACAGTGCCGATGGTAAGTCTTTATATGTCAGCGCGGGTTATGCCGGTGATGAAGTCGTTGTTTACGATTCAACTTCATTGAAAAAAACCGGTTCTATACAAATGGAAAGCCCAGCAGGTATTTTCTCGCGTGGCCGTGTGAAATATATGACGCGTGGATTATCACCTGACGAAATGGAGTAAGACCAATGAAACTACTTACTTATTCACTCGCAACACTACTGGCTTTTAGCTTTAGCGCGCCCAGTCAGGCGACCAGTATTTATGCTGGAAAATCTAAAGCCGCGGCTGTCTGTTCGCAATGTCATGGTATTCGTAAAACAAGTGCGGAAGCGCCTTTTCCGCCTTTAGCAGGGCGTGATGAAGAGTATATGGAAAACGCCTTAAAACAGTACCGTAATAAAACACGCGTATCCGAAATTATGAATAATATTGCGGGTTCATTATCTGATCGTGATATTGATAATATTGCCTCGTATTATAGTCGCTTAAAACCTTAATATTAGGCGTAGGGTGGGCAGCTTTCTTTTGCCCACCAAATAATGAAAAACAAGGTTCTTTATCATTGAGCCGTAATACACAATAGGATTTGCATTTAAAATGGTGGGCAAAAAAGCGTTGCCCACCCTACAAGACTTAAATTTCGCTATAGCTTGTTCACCAGCTCCTCCTGTGACAAATACCAACTCAGCACTCACGAAGCCTAGCTTCTCACCATGTATTCCTAAATAGCACTTGGGAACGAGAAATTACCTCCTATGAAAATAAAATTAAGCCTCCTAACAATCGCCTTACTAAGTTCAGGCTGTGCACTAATCAACCAACCTAAACTAGCAGCGTGGGCATACTCTGGACAAGAAGGGCCTAAAAACTGGGGTACTTTAAGCTCTGATTACACTACTTGCACTACCGGCACAGGCCAGGCACCTATTAATCTTAGTAATTTTGTTGATGCCAAATTAGCACCACTGACAGTCCGCTATAACGCCAATGCCAGTGACATTGTTAACAATGGCCATACGATTCAAATTAACTTTCAACGCGGCAGCACCTTATCCATCAATGATCATAAGTATGAGTTAACGCAGTTACAATTTCACTCCCCTAGCGAAAATCAGATCGACGGCAAATCATATCCTTTAGAAGCACAGTTAACACATATCGATAAATTAGGTAATTTAGCGGTACTCTCAATTATGTTTTCGAAAGGCATGGAAAACCCAACACTCAAAGACATCTGGGCATTAATGCCGGAAAAATCAGGCGCAATAAATAAGCAATTACCAGCCATATCAGCAAAAGGCCTGCTACCAAATGACTTGGCTTATTACCGATACAATGGTTCATTAACGACCCCGCCTTGCACTGAAAATGTTTTATGGTTAGTTTTAAAGCAACCACTAACGGCTGCCGCTGGACAAATTGAACATTTCGGTCATATTATTGATACCCCGAATAATCGTCCGCTACAAGCCAGAAATGCACGCAAAATACTAAAATAAAATGTATTTGTCATGGCCACACAACCGATTAGCTCTATTATTAAGCTTATGTTTTATTAACACAGCCCCCGCTTTCGCGCAGAATCCTCCGCAGGACAGACAAAAAGAACTGCGTAACATGCTTAAGCATGATTGCGGCTCTTGCCATGGATTAACCTTAAAAGGTGGACTCGGTCCTTCTTTATTAGCCAAAGATTTGGCCAATAAACCTGACGACTATTTGTTAGATACTATCCAAAATGGCCGTAAAGGTACAGCGATGCCGCCATGGAAGCCTTTTATCACCGAACAAGAAACTCGCTGGTTTATTCAGACCTTACTAAGACAACAACATGATTAAATGCCCTTTCTCCTTCTCACGCTTCAGTAAATTCCCGCTGCTCTTTAGCCTCGCTTTTAGCCAATTCGGCTGTACTGAATTACGTGGAACAGGTGATTTAGGCGTGATTATTGAGCGCGAACCTGCGGCCATACAAATCATCAATACCAGCACGAATAACAGCATCAGCAAGATTTCAGGTCTAGGAGATTTATCTCATGCCTCTATCGTTTATTCTCGCGATGCGCGTTATGCTTTTATTTTTGGTCGCGATGGTGGTCTGACTAAAATAGACTTATTACAAGACAAAATAGCCAAACGTATTATTCAAGCGGGTAACAGTATTGGCGGTGCTATTTCTCAAGATGGCAAGCTGATTGCTGTGTCCAATTACACCCCCGGCGGCGTTAAAATTTTCTCCACTGAAACACTGGAATTAATCGCGGATATTCCTGCTTTGTATGATAGTCAACAATTATCCAAAGTGGTTGGCTTAGTCGATGCACCGGATCAGAAATTTATTTTCAGTTTATTTGATGCCGGTGAAATTTGGATTGCCGACCTTAAAGACCCGACACAACCCAAAATTGAGAAATTTAAAAACATCGGCAAGCAACCTTATGATGCCCTGCTCTCGCCTGATGGCCGTTATTATATTGCCGGTTTATTTGGTGATCGCGGCTTAGCTTTATTAGACTTATGGTCACCCGAACAAGGTGTAAAACGAATTTTGCCCGATTACGGTAAAAATGACGAAAAAATGCCTGTGTATAAAATGCCGCATTTAGAAGGCTGGGCAATGGCGGGGAATTTAATGTTTGTCCCTGCCGTCGGGCAGCATGAAGTTTTAGTTGTCGATCAAAATACTTGGCAGTTAGTTAAACGCATTCCCGTTATCGGTCAGCCGGTGTTTGTGATGGCACGTCCCGATGGCCGGCAAATTTGGGTTAATTTTGCATTCCCTGATAATGCTCAGGTACAAGTGATTGATGCTAAGGAGCTACAAATAGTAAAAGCTTTAACGCCGGGAAAAGCCGTTTTACATATGGAATTTACCCCGCGCGGTGAACATGTCTGGGTTTCCGCGCGTGATGATAACCAAGTGCTTATTTATGATACTAGCAGCTTTAAAGAAATAAGCCGTTTACCTGCGAATAAACCCAGCGGTATATTTTTTAGCTCACGGGCGCATAAGATGGGGTTGTAAGACACAATGAGTTTTATTACACAACACAAGTAATATACAATGTATGCTATTTAAAAATAAACAAATACGCTTTTCTCCAGAAAAGAATGCTCAATTAAAAAAAGAAAGGGGCGTTGGTTTTGAAGATGTATATCTCGCCATAAATTCAAATAATATACTTGCTAATCTGGCGCACCCAAACACCGAAAAATACCCCAATCAGTCAGTTTTGATCATACTCATAAGCATTAAAAACTATGTTTATATCGTGCCGTATGTTGAAGACGAGCATACCATTTTTTTGAAAACCATTATCCCTTCTCGTAAAATGAACAAGCGCTACAACACGGAGAAACACAATGACTGAATACAAGTTAGACGAATATGAGCAAGGTATTTTAGAGAGCGTTGAAAATGGCGAGTGGCACAGTACAGGTGATCTACAACAAAGAACTTTAGAGTTACAAAGCTATATCAAACAGGAGAAAAAAAAAGCAGTCTCAATCAGATTACCTGAAAATGATCTCTATGAATTAAAAAGAAAAAGCCTTGAAAATGGCGTGCCCTATCAAAATATTATTCAAATGCTAGTGCACCAATATACTATCAATAAAATACACCTCGATGTGTAATCGTTGAATCGAAATGCTGTCTACACTACACAAACAACTGCTCAATGATTATCAGCAGGACTTTCCGCTATCACCTACGCCTTACTTAGATATTGCCAACTCCTTAGGCGTCACTGAAGAGGAAGTGCTTGCGGCATTTTCTGTCTTATCAGAGCAGGACTTTATTAGTCGTATCGGGCCGATTATCCAGCCGAACCAATTGGGTATCAGCACCTTAGTTGCTATGGCTATCCCCGAAACACACATAATTAAAGTCGCGGATATAGTCAGTCAGTTTCCCGAAGTAAACCACAATTATGAACGCGAGCATCGCTTTAACCTTTGGTTTGTCCTTATTGCCAGCGATCAACAACATCTATCCAGCGTTATTGAGAAAATTGAACTACAAACAAGCTTTAAAACCATGCAACTGCCCTTGCTAGAAGATTATTTTATTAACTTAGGTTTTCAACTCAATTTAGAACCTCAAGAAGAAAACCTTTTCGTTAGCGCATGATAGAGCCGATAGACTTACAATTAATTGCCGCCGTGCAAGAAGGCTTACCGATTGCTTCACGTCCTTATGCACTGATTGCTGAACAGTTAAATTTAGATGAAAACGAAGTCATCACACGCCTTAGCAAGCTCAAACAGCAAGGCTTAATTAAACGACTCGGTGTGATCGTCAAACACCGTCGCTTAGGCTATCGCTCCAATGCGATGGTGGTTTTTGATATGCCAGATACACTCGCCAATGAAATGGGGCAGCGGATAAGTCAGTTTCATTTTATTAACTTATGCTATCAACGCCCGCGTCATGGCGAACAGTGGCCATATAATTTGTTTTGCATGATTCATGGAAAAACCCGTGAGAAAGTACTGCAGCAGCTAAGTTATCTCATTGAAAACTGTGCTTTAGAAAATTATGCACATGATATTTTATTTAGCCGTCGCTGTTTTAAACAGCGTGGTGCGCTTTATTTTCCGCGTGGGAGTGGCTTTAGCCACGAAAACCGCGACTAAAGTCGCTCCCACAACCCAATACTGTTGACTTAAGAATAAGCACCTTCTCCAACAAGAGAGGGCTTAAGTCAACAGCATTGCTCCCATAATCCCCCTATAAAGACAATAATGGACGAAATAGACCGCGCAATTATTAACAGTTTACAAGATGGCTTTCCTATTTGCCCTTCACCTTATAAAAAAGTAGCCGAGACTTTAAATATCAGCGAACAGGCATTAATTGAGCGCTTACAGACATTATTAGATAGCGGCATATTATCGCGCTTTGGCCCGATGTTTCATGCTGAACAAATGGGTGGTGCTTTAACTTTGGCGGCAGTTAAGGCGCCCGAAGATAGCTACGATACTATTGCTGAGATTATTAATTCATTTCCTGAAGTGGCGCATAATTACGCACGCGAACACACATTAAATATGTGGTTTGTTCTTGCCACAGAAACGCCTGAACAAATCCAGCAAGTGATTAGACAAATTGAAGCCCAAACTGGATTAACTGTCTATAACATGCCCAAAATACAAGAATACTTTGTCGGCTTAAAACTGGAAGCCTAATGGATGCAATAGACCGTAAAATTATCAGCGCCAGCCAAACTGGATTGCCGCTAACGCCCGAACCCTACCAAACCCTTGCCGAACAAATTGGTATTAGCGCCGACAAGCTCATGCAACGCTTAACACGCATGCAAGAACTTGGCATTATTCGGCGTATTGGTGCCATTCCTAATCATTACAAATTAGGCTATAAACACAATGGCATGACTGTTTGGGATATCGACGACGCCTTTATTGATCAGTTAGGAAAAAAAGTAGGTGCTTTAGAGTTTGTCAGCCATTGTTATCATCGCCCACGTCATTTGCCTGATTGGTCATATAATTTATTCGCTATGGTTCATGGAAAAACTGCCGATGCTGCCGAACAACAAATCCAACAAATAGCTAAATTACTGGGCGAACATTGTCGCGCGCATGAAGTGCTATACAGCACACGCATTTTAAAAAAAACCGGTTTAAGGATTAAATAATGTTTCGTCTTAGTCAATTTATGCGCGAGGTACTACACCCTACTCCGCTAAAACCAGCCCGTAAACCAGCCGCACCAGTCGTTATCTGGAACTTAATCCGTCGCTGTAATTTAACCTGCAAACATTGCTATACCACGTCTGCGAATATTGATTTTCCAGATGAATTAAGTACGAATGCTATCTTTAAAGTCATGGATGATTTGAAAGCCTTTAAAGTCCCCGTGTTGATTTTATCCGGTGGCGAACCTTTATTACACCCTGATATTTTTACGATTTCTCAACGCGCACGTGATATGGGCTTTTATGTTGCCCTATCCAGTAATGGCACATTAATTACCAAACAGAATATCCAACAAATAGCCGCAATTAATTATCAATATGTCGGCATTAGTTTAGATGGTATTGGTGCTACACATGATGCATTCCGCCAACAAAAAGGCTCATTTGATGCCTCGATTCGTGGCATTCACTTATGTCAGCAACAAGGTATTAAAGCCGGCATTCGCTATACCTTAACCCAAGACAACGTACAGGATTTCCCTGCGATGCTGCAATTAATGGATGATGAAGACTTAGACAAGTTTTACCTATCCCATCTTAATTATGGTGGCCGAGGCAATAAAAACCGTAAAGCCGATGCCTTTTTTACCATGACCCGCGAAGTGATGGATATGCTATTTGAAAAGTGCCTGGAATGGGAACAAAAAGCGCTACATAGAGAAATCGTCACGGGTAATAATGATGCCGATGCCGTGTATTTTTTGCACTGGGTAAAACGCAGATTTCCAGAACAAACTGAACATATTCAAGCCAAACTCGAACAATGGGGCGGCAATGCTTCTGGCGTTAATGTCGCTAATATTGATAACCTAGGCAATGTTCACCCCGATACATTTTGGTGGCATTATGATTTGGGCAATGTACGGCAACGCCCTTTTTCAGAAATCTGGCAAGATACGTCTGACCCGCTCATGGCAGGCATGAAACAGTCACCACGCCCGTTAAAAGGCCGCTGTGCAACATGTACTTATCAAGCTATTTGTAATGGCAATACCCGAGTTAGGGCACAACAAGTTTATGGTGACGCTTGGGCAGAAGACCCAGGCTGTTATTTAACTGAGGCGGAAATTTAGTCGAGTTAAACTGCCGCTATCAGCCCCGGATGGGCTGATAGTCCGCGGTAGGCGAAGGGTTGTTGCCAATCCGAGGGAGCTATCCTGGCTTGCAACTCATTGTATTTTAATATCAAAAAGTTGTGTAGGTACCTATGCTCAGATAGAGGGCCTTATTTTGTAGTAACTTAGACCACACCTGAAATTTTAGAAAATCAATCGTGATTAAGATCCTAGATTGAAAGACAGTAATCGACCCAGACCAGCCTGTCGATAGACTTCTTTTATCTAAGGCAATGATAATTGGCAACCTTAACTTGCGATTTATTTTTCATATTGCTCCAAAATATCCGTCATTTTGTCGACAGCTATTTGAAGTTTATCTAGCCCATTTCTTGCACTGCCTACATTACCTTCTTGATATTTATTAGACAAATCACTGGCAATATTGTGCATCGCATTATGCGCTGCTTCCAGTTCTTTTATCCACGACTCATCAAAGAGTTGATCTTGGATAGCTTGCTTAATAAAAATACCACAATGGCATTTTTTTCTTTTTAACTGAGGCCATTTAGCAACACTACCTGGCTCAGACTGCATGTTATTTTCAAAGCTATTTTTCCAGTGCTTTAAACTTAGTAAAAGTAGTTGTATCTTAATTTGTTTTGCTGAGTATTTATTTTCAACAAATGTTGTCCACTGTGTATCCGGCTTATAGCCAGATAACCATGTTGGAATTTTATCGGCTGGCATTGGGCGTGCAATGCCATAACCTTGTGCTTCATAACAGCCTGCTGCAAGTAACATTAATCCGTGATCCGATGTTTCAACCCCTTCGGCAATAACCTCACGATTAAAAGATTCTGCAAGGCCGATAATCCCATCAATAATGGCATAGTCATTTGGATCATCAAGCATATCCCTAACAAAAGATTGGTCGATTTTAATCGTTTGCGCCGGCAAGCTTCTTAAGTGCGTGAGTGATGAATAGCCCGTACCAAAGTCATCCAAAGCCACATTAACTCCTAACTCATGAATACAGGATTTTATAATACGACTTATCGATTGAATATCACCTAAGGTACTACTTTCTAATATTTCCAGCTGGACCTTCTTTGAATGTACTTTTGGGTATAAGGCTATAGCGGCTCGAAGGTCAGCAACGAAAGAAGGGGTCTGCATATGGTAGGAGGAGATATTAATACTGACTTCTATATTAATCCCCTGCTCTCTCCAGTCATCAAGTTGTTTTAAGGCTTCATTAATCACCCAATTACCTACCTGAATTTCTAATTCAGTTTCCTCTATAACGGGTAAGAACTTAAGAGGAGGAATTAAGCCTTTGTCAGGGTGAAGCCAGCGGATTAATGCTTCTGCACCAAAAACTTGTCCTGTTTTCATATTCACTTTAGGTTGATAAAACAAACAAAGCTCTTGGTTTTTTAAAGCCTGCTCCACTTCCTTAAGTTGGATGTTTTTTTGAATAATGAGTTGATCTTTCTCGGCACTAAATAAATGGTAACGATTTTTTCCCGCTAATTTTGCTTGATACATCGCTTGATCGGCATGTCGCATTAAGGTATCAAAGTCTGCATTATCTAAAGGATACAAAGTAATACCAATAGATGCGCTAATAGACATTGACTGCTTAGCAATATGATAAGGCTGAGAAAGTGATTCTATAATCCGTTTAAGCGTATGCTCACATTGAGAAAATGATTCAATATCGCCTAATAAAAGAACAAACTCATCTCCCCCTTGACGAGAAACAGTATCCTCCTCTCTAATGGTGCTTTTAATTCGTTTAGCAACTTCAATCAATAATTCATCACCTGCTTTATGGCCATAAAGATCATTAACAGGTTTAAAATCATCCAAATCTAGAAAGCAGACTGCAAGTATATTTTCGTGTCGTTTGCTATGGGCAAGTGCTTGAGTAAATCGATCAGTTAAAAGCACTCGATTTGGAAGCTGTGTTAACACATCATAATGTGCCATTTGTACAAGGGACTCTTGTTGTGTTTTACTGTGCGTAATATCTGAGAATATACCAACATAATGCAATACCTTACCGGTATCATCAAACATAGGTGAAATAGAAAGTAACTCGGCATAGAGTTCTCCACCCTTAGTTTTATTCCATACCTCGCCTTGCCAATGTCCCTGTTCATTAATTTTTTGCCACATGTTGGCGTAAAACTCAGGGCTTTGTTTACCCGAGCTTAACATTCGCGGATTTTTACCTATAACCTCTTCACGGCTATATCCAGTAATTTCAGTGAATGCAGGATTTACATCAAAGATAATTCCTTTATTATCTGTAATGGTAATACCTTCATTGGTGTTATTAAACACTTTCTCAGACAACTGCTGTTTCTCTTCTGCTTTTAGCCTTTCGGTAATATCTAAAATAATCGCAACAAAAGCAGGTTTTGATAAGAAATGCGTGAGTTGTAAATAAATTTCTACAGGATAGAGTGAACCATTTTTTCTTTGATGCGCAGCTGTAAAATGGACAATCTCTTTTGTACCTGTTCGAAGTGGTTCAACCCATTCATTAAATTGTTTTAGCGACACATCAGGCTTTATATCTAATGGTGTTAATTGAGTTAGCTCTTCTTCACTATAGCCAATATTTTTACAGGCACCACGGTTTGCTTTAATAAACTTGTAGCTTTCTGCATCAAATATAAATATCTCTGTTAATGCGTTTTCAAAAATACTTCCGTAGCGTTCTTCGCTGTCCCATAGTGATTGTTCAATCACTTTACGTTCGCTAATATCACGAATAAAAGCATTAAATTCATAACCCTCATGAGTTTTAACGGGGGCGACACTAATTTCGATGGGGAACTCATGACCATCGCGATGAAGTGCGGTCTTTTCTCGCACTTCATTCATCGTTGTTGCCTTACGGGCCAGCAAGGATTGCTTTAACTCTAGAATATATGCCTTTTTATATTGATCAGGCACGATGGTCTTTTGCAAAGACTTACCTAATACATCATCTTTTGACCAGCCAAAGATATCTTCTGCTTGATGGCTCCATCCTGTGATATTTCCATCTGCATTTATTTGAACCAATGCATCATGAGCTGATTCAATAATTGAGTTTATACGTGCTTTATCTTCTTTTTCAGCATTTATAAGACGCGTTAACTCATCAGCCATCTGATTAAAGCTTTTAATTACCGTGTTAAGTTCACTTCTAGGTGCTGGCTTTAAGCGTGAGTGTAAATCACCTTTAGCAAAAGCTAATGTTGCTTTTGCTATACTATCAATGCTTTTAACTGTCGCTATATATATCCCTATTGAAAAATATAGCATAACTAAAAAAATCAGAACAACAATAACGGCACTGGTGATAAGAACTTGTTTGGCATTTGAACGTTGCTTTTTGATCAGTAATTCAGTTGTGGGCAACAATACCTTGAACATGATCTCATAGGTATTATCAATAGCGTCAGTCGTTATTTGAAAAAAGTCCTTTGGCGTGGTGCTGTACTGCTCTTGAATAATGTCTAATTCCACCAAGTCGAAAATATAGTGCGAACTGTTAAATGTTTTTTGAGCAGACTGTAATAACGTTTGTTCAATTGAAGGGTTATAAAACGCTGTTTTTTTAAGGTTACGCTGCAGTAAATGAATCGCTTTATTTGCTTGAGCAATTAGAGTGTTGATTTGTAATTTCTGTAGATTAGAAGACGTCTTTTCTGCCAGCATTCCTGTGCCAAAAGCACGTGTTTGGCCTAGGTATTCTTGTGTTGAGGCAAGCTGCTGGATTGTTGTATTAAGTAAATAAAAAGTACCTAAATCAGGGGCATTAGTTAGCGCATAGGTATCAGCAATTGATTGTGAAAGAATTAGCAATTGATCGATAATCAGAGTCTGCTCGGAAAAATTATCTTTTACAGACCAAGTCATCCCTTGTTCTTTTATTAAGCTCCATTCATTGATGATTGTTTTCCATTGCTCAAAATCACTAATAATTAATGGCAGTGTGTTAGCTAAAACAATGAATGCATCATCCGTTTGTTTTTGTCTTTCTATGCGTTGCTCTATCAGTGTTGCCGTCCCACCAAGCACACCTGATGAAAGCCCTCTATGCTGTTGTAGCAACTGAACTGTTTTAAATAAAGGTGATAAGAGGGTTAAGCCAATCAGCTCTTTTTCTGAAGTTTTGATAACTGCATTAATACGGTTATATAAATTGCTTGTTACGATTGAAAAAGCAAATAAGGTGATGATGGCAAGTACAATCGCACGTTTGGTGAAGTTTAACCGCATCATCAAGGAGGTAGCAGGGAGAAATACCAAGCTAAATCGGCGATAAATCCATGGTTTATTCTTCTTCATAAATCTCACTTTAAACTAATTTTATAAGAATGCTACGTTACAAAAAAACTTATGTTAGTTTGTTTGAAGCATCGCCTTTTCCCAGCATTCGACTAAATAAGTTTCAACCATTTTTACAATACCTTTATCCAAGTGTCCAGTATGCGCTTGTTCTTTTAAAATGGATAATATTTCAGCGGGTGGTAAGTCTTTTCGATAAGGGCGGCTCTGAGCTAACGCTTGAAACACATCGGCTACAGCAATAATTCTAGCTTCAATAGACAAATCTTTTTTACCTTTATGATTGGGGTACCCTGTGGCATCAACACGCTCATGATGATCAGCTGCCCATTGGCTTATTTGTTCAAAACCTTTGACTTGTTTAAGAATATTATAGGTATCAAAACTATGCCGTTTCATTGTTTGGTACTCTATATCCGTAAGTTTTGATGGTTTTTCGATGATTTCATCAGGCACTCTCAGCTTACCTATATCATGTAATAACCCAGCCAATTCAATAAGGTCGCAGTTTTCTTCAGGTAAATTAAATCGCTCGGCTAAATAGCGGGATAGGCATGCGACACCTTCGGAATGTTCACTGGTATAAATACTCTTTGCATCCACGATGTATGAAAATATTTGCACAATACTTTTTAAATCATTGAAGTCAATTTCTTGAGTCAAATCATGAGCAACCCATGTTGAGACATACCCAGAAATATGCTCTCCTTCCAAAGACAACCAAAACGCATCTGAATTGGATACTTGCATAAAAATATCAACCAGTTCAGGGTTAAACCAGTCATTCTTTTTATCCGCTATTTTTTCTCTGATTTCTTCCTTACCCAGTAGAATATTAGATTCACCTGAGACAAAGCCCAAGACTGAAACATCAACTCTATCGACCATGTAAATGCAATTGGCTTTTAATTTAATATCCTCAGGAATATCAAACGTTTTCAGATCAGACCAATGGGTATGGTGATATAAAATAATATCTGATAAATGGGATAAAACGGGGGTGGCTTGCAGAATATTAGCCCCCAGTTTGCAGTGTTCTTTTTCTCGCTCCCACTCAAACTGGACTAATTTAGCATGGACTGAAGTAGTAGATACCCCGCAATCATGAAGAATAGCAGCCTGAAACAGGTCATCAATTTGCTGATCAGGCCAATTTAAAGCTTTAGCACATTCAGCAGCCATAAAGGCAACTCGCTTACCATGATGAATATGATCAACGCCGACCAGATCCAGTGCATCAGATAGGGAGTATATTGCTTCGTGAAGATTAATATTAAACTTAGACATAACAGGGTTAATTTTAACAGTATTTTCGAGAAGCTCAAGAGATCAAGAGGCCGGCCAGCTTGGTTTTATACCAACCCCAATAAATAATTACTGTAATGGTCGCCATTCCCGAAGTCTTTAATCGGGAATCCATGCGCACACTATAGATTCCTGCTAAAAGCATGCAGGAATGACGGTTTTTCTTGGGTATATGAGTTTAAGTGCAAATATATTGGAATTGGTATTACACGACAAGTTAGCACTTCCTTTGCCTTTGCAAATGAAACCTACTGGAGTCATATTTTAAGCAAAAAAAAACCTCGAAGCCAAAGGCTTTGAGGTTTTTTAATTTGGCGGAGCGGACGGGATTCGAACCCGCGACCTCCGGCGTGACAGGCCAGCATTCTAACCAACTGAACTACCGCTCCAAGTCTTGTGGTGGGTGCTGAGGGGTTCGAACCCCCGACCCTCGCCTTGTAAGGGCGATGCTCTCCCAGCTGAGCTAAGCACCCCAACGAGAAACGGAATTATAAAGCAGTTTTTATAATTACGCTATATTTTTCTGAAAATAGTCATTGATCGCACTATTCAGCAATCAAAAATGAAACTTATTTCACCTAAAGTAAAAGCCTTACCTTAACTCTTTAGGCTCAACTAACTCATCACCATCTGTATCTAAAATATCAATGATTTTTTCTGCATCTCTTTCAACAGTACGTTCCATATTCTTAATGACACGATCAACCTCTTTTTGAGACGCACCTTCTTTCTGCATTGCGATTACTTTATCGATTGCATCTTCACGCAACTCTTCTTCAACTTCATCAGCAGTGATGTAATTATCGCCATTCTGATCATAACCACCAACTTGCGTAGAAGTGACTGCAGGAGCTACATAAGGCACATACCCTGCACTTGCATCAAAAACCGCTAAAGCTAAAAAAGCAGGCAAGACACCTAATAAAATTTTTCTCATAACGCTTTCCTCTGTTTTATTAAAAACTGAATAATAGCACGCTAACCTAGGAGACGAAAGCCTCACTTCACACATAAACAGCTATGCTAAGACCGACAACTCATAAAACTCTTAATCAAGCACGGAGCTATTTAACACTCCTTGTGGCATACCCCACTTTCATAAAGAAAGATAAATATATGAAATAACTTAGCCTACTCATTTTCATCGCTTGATGAACCATCACTTATATGGCATCATTGAACGATTTTCCAAATAATTTTAACCTTTTAAGAGGCATTTCAATGGCTGGTCGTAACCACCTTTATATCCCTGGACCTACAAACTCTCCACACGAAGTATTAAGCGCTATGCATCTTCCTATGGAAGATCACCGTGCACCAACTTTCCCACTGTTACTTAAGCCTATTTTAGAGGACTTAAAAAAGGTATTTAGAACAGAAACAGGACAAGCTTTTGTTTTTCCTGCGACGGGAACAGCGGGCTGGGAAATTGCCTTAACAAACACCTTAAATCCTGGCGATAAAGTACTTATCTATCGTTTTGGTCAGTTCAGTCACTTATGGATGAACATGGCACAACGCCTAGGCTTAGATGTAGAGATGCATGAAGTTGAGTGGGGCAAAGGCATTCCTTTAGATGCTTTAGAAGCACGCTTAAAAGAAGATTCCGCGCACGAAATCAAAGCCGTTTTAGCGACACATAATGAAACAGCAACAGGTGTAACCAGTGACATTGGTGGAGTGCGTAAAGCTATGAACGCATCCAGCCACCCTGCCCTCTTATTTGTAGATGGCGTAAGCTCAATTGCTAGTCTTGATTTCCGCATGGATGAATGGGGTATTGATGGTGCAATCAGTGGTTCGCAAAAAGGCTTTATGCTACCTGCAGGCTTAGCGATTGTTGCTTTCAGCCAAAAAGCTTTAGCTTTAACTGAAACAGCCACTTTTCCACGTTGTTTCTTAGATCTTAAAGATCAAATGGCTCAAAATGCCTTAGGTTACACACCTTACACACCTTCTACTCCTATGCTACATGGCTTACGTGCTGCATTAGACATATTACTAGAAGAAGGCATGGAAAATGTATACGCTCGTCACCACCGCTTAGCAGAAGGTACACGTAGAGCGATTGCTGCTTGGGGCTTAAAGCTTTGTGCAGAATCTGGCTTTGAATCAGATACCGTTTCAGCCATTGTTGTCCCTGAAGACAAAGATGCGCGCGATGTTATCTCAACGGCATTTAATAAATACGACATTTCTTTAGGCGGTGGCTTATCTGAAGTAATGGGCAAAGTATTCCGTATTGGTCATATCGGCGATATGAATGACGTGTCTATGCTAGGCGCAATTGCCGGTGTAGAAATGGCACTACTAGATTGCGGTATTGATATCGTACCTGGTAGCGGTGTTGCAGCTGCAATTGAATATTATCGCTCAACTGCTTCAGCATAAATTAGTGCAGTCTCGATAACACTAAGGCACCACTGTTATTTTGAACAGTGGTGCCTTTTTTGTTTGGAACACGAACAGATACATAGGGCGCACTTTAGTCCGCTTATCAAACTCTCTATATTAGCGGACTAAAATTCGCCCTACTCTACGCCATGAATAAACCTAAAGTTTTTATTACACGCAAATGGCCTGAATCTGTCGAGGCTAAATTAAAAGAGCGCTATCAAGTTACCTTAAATGAGGACGATCGACCGCTCAGTGCAGAAGAGTTTAAGTCTGCACTACAGCAATACGATGCTGTTTGCCCAACTGTCTGCGACTCTTTCCCTGCTGAAGTTATTAATGTCGCCAATAAGCGCTGTAAGATTCTGGCTAATTTCGGGGTCGGCTATAACCATATCGACGTAACCGCAGCCAAAGAACAAGGCTTAATCATTACCAATACACCTGGCGTATTGACCCATAGCACTGCCGATATAGCCATGACTTTATTACTGATGTCTGCTCGACGTGGGGCCGAAGGTGATCGCTTAGTTAGAAGCAAGCAATGGCAAGGTTGGTGCCCCACTCATATGTTGAGTAGTAATGTAACAGGCGCAACTTTAGGTTTAATTGGTTTCGGCCGTATAGCTCAAGCTATGGCTAGAAAAGCGCATCATGGCTTTGATATGGATATTATTTATTTCAATCCCAGCCCCGCGAGCAAATATGTCGCGGATGATTTACAAGCAACCCGCTGCACGAGCCTAGAAGAACTATTGCAAAAATCAGATTTTGTTTCATTACATTGCCCAGGAAATGCAGAAACTAAACATTTAATCAATAGCGACACACTTAAACTAATGAAAGCTGAAGCGCACTTAATTAATACCGCGCGTGGCGATGTCGTCGATACTCAAGCGCTTATAGCCGCTTTAAAAAAACAACAAATTGCCGGTGCTGGCCTAGATGTATACGAAGGCGAACCCACAGTACCAGATGAATTATTAACATTAGATAATGTATCCCTGCTGCCTCACCTAGGTAGTGCTACTTTATCGACCCGAACCGCTATGGGGGAAAAAGCTTTAGCCAATCTAGATGCATTTTTTGCCGGCGAAGCTTTACCCGATCAAGTTATTTAACGGAGACACAATGAGTTTAGACAGTTATCAAAATGTAGATAGAGAAGAACTTGCTAAAGATCTTAATGCTATCCAAGCAGAAATCTTAGCCCGCGTGGGCGAGGATGATTTCAAACATTTAAAGAAAATGGAACGCTGGGGCAGAGCCTGCTCTTTATTAGGTTATGCTACCGCGTGGATTTTCCCTAACCCCATTTCAGCACTATTAATCAGCCAAGGTAGCTTTACCCGCTGGACACAAATGACCCACCCGATTGTCCATAAAGGCTACGATAAAGTAGGCGGCATACCTGAGCACTATACCAGCAAGAAATTTGCTGTGGGCTGGCGTCGTTTTATCGATTGGCCTGACTGGATCACTCCCGCTGGCTGGCACCAAGAACATGATATTCTGCATCATTATAATTTAGGTGAAAAGCTAGACCCTGACCATTTACAGCACAACTTAGAATGGCTAAGAGAATCAAAAATACCTATGGCTTTTCGGTTCTTATTAGTGGGCTTATTTACGACAGTGTGGAAAATTCTGTATTACACACCTAGAACACACAAAGAGTTACGTATCAGCAATGCTCGTCAAAATCGTGAGCCTGAACCGGATATGAGCCGCATCAAAGCGTGGAGCTTATTTACCAAACAAGGTCGCTCCTTATGGTTTGAAAGTATGTTGCCTTATGCTGCTTTTCGCTTTGTCTTATTACCAGCACTGTTTTTACCTATAAGTACATTTGCCGCAACGAGCGTTTTATTGACTTCAATTCTGGCAGAATTATTTACTAATATGCATACCTTTTTAGTCATCGTACCTAATCATGCGGGTGATGATGTAATGATGTTCGAGGAAAAAGGGAAAGGACGTGGAGAGTTTTATTTACGTCAGATTTTAGGCTCTGTGAATTACCCAACAGGCTCTGATTTTAATGATTTCTTTTATGGCTGGTTGAATTACCAAGTTGAACATCACTTATGGCCTGATATCCCTTTAAGTCAATATCAATTTGCACAACCAAAAGTAGTAGAGGTGTGTAAAAAACATGGCATACCTTATCGTCAAGATTCAGTATTTAAAAGGTTAGGAAAAGCTTTAGATATTATGGTTGGACGGACGTCCATGTTAAAGCCTAGAGAAAATACCGCATCCTCATCAGATAGCGAACCTGCGAATACGGCTGAAGCTGCCTAGAGAGATAGACCATTGAGCAAGGGAGGTGCCCCTTGCTCAATTTATATATAGCTTTTACCAGCCGCGCTTAACCATTTTGCATTGCACAGTAACATCCTTCATATAGCAACGATATTTTTCAGTGCCTTCATATTCACCCTCACAAGCTTCACAAACTAACTCACCTTGATCAAGCACTTTATCCTTACCCCAACCATAAGCAATTTGATTACATAACTTAGTGGTATATTTATTAAAACGATACCCAGTAGAGGCTTGTTTCTCGGCCTTCGCTTTATCTTTACAGCCGGCTGTAGGCTTTAAATCCCCTGTTACAGACTCATACTCCCACTCATCAACACTGAGTGCATAAGATGGACTAGCGAAAGCAAACAACAGCACTAATAAACCAAATAATTTTAATTTCATAACTTCCTCTTCTTTTCATTATTATTTTTAAGGCTGTTATTTTACCACTGTAGTAAAAGGAATGAAACACAAGGAATAAGCATTTAATTATAAGCTTCTTTATCTCCCACAAAAAAAACTCCTCATGCTATAATTCAAGAAGTTGTACTACGTACTAAACTCAGGAGCTTAAAAAATGAAACACATTATAAAATTACTCCCTCTAGCCGCACTATTGTTTACTGCCTCTGTACATGCAGAAAAAACCATACAGCTGGAAGATAATTCTCAAATTCTTGGTAACTGGGAGATTTACGCTGAAACCGCTGCTCTACATAAAAAGAAGAAACAAGTACAAAACAAGTGGCACTTTCGTGATGATGGAATCTTATCTTCCACAGCCTTTGACCCAAGATTAGATGCTCAAGCAACGGTTCAAGTTAAATACAGCGTTGAAAATGGCGCGATTCAAAAACAAATCCAGCCTGGCAGAGAAAAATATGAAACATGTAAAGTCGTTAAATTAGAGGGTGATGATATGACCTTACATTGCAAATACCTTTACTACCTTTTAAAAAGAAAATAAGCGTTTAGCAGATTAAATAATGAACACTCATTCCTGTAGTCTTTAAGCAGGAATGAGTAAAACAGCACAACACACCAGGTTTAGGCGATCATCGCCAATTCATAATCATCCAGCGCCCTCGGCACTTCAACCAACTCCTGTTCAACTTCAGGCAATAATTCATTAGCCCCAAAAAAATCAACAACCTCAGGGCTTAATACGGTATCAGCCGCCAATTGCTCAATAACTTCAGGTGTTTCTGCTTTTATTTTCTGCCAATAATTACAAGCTTCTATTTGTTGCATCATATACTCTCATATTGAAAACCCCAGTATCAGCTATTTATATGAAAAACTCATGACAAACCAGCTAACTTGTAAATATTCAGGTACTCCCCCTAGAAATTTCATCAATTTTTTTGTGAGGCCTCTCAATATTTACATTTTTCAGCTCGTCATCCCTGCATGCTATTAGCAGGAATCTACGCTTAACATGGGATCCCCGATAAAAAACTTCGGGGATGAGACGATATTTTTATATGACATTTAAGGAGAGTATGTGAACGATTACGCTAACTTTCCGCTTGCGGTAAATCATCCTCAGAACCCAACAGGATAGCAATCCAATGTGTTTCGGGATTTCTCTCCAAAATAATCTTAGCAATCATAGTAAAAGGCACGGACAGTAACATACCAACACTGCCAAATACCCACCCCCAAAAGGTTAATGACAAAAACACAACAAGTGTCGATAAGCCCAAACCTTTACCCATAATTCGCGGCTCCCAAACATTACCCACCAGCATATTAACTAGAAAATAGCCTAACATAACTAGTAAGCTGCTATCCACACCCAACTGCACCAAACTTAATAAGACAGTTGGCACGGCAGCAATAATGGAGCCAATCGTCGGCACAAAATTCAGCATAAAAGCAATTACGCCCCATAGCACTGGGAAATCAACACCAATAATTGACAACCACACGGTAATCAACAGCCCAGTAACCAAACTCGTAACTGCCTTTATAGCAAGATATTGATTTATGCTACGAATAATTTCACGAGAATTATGGCTTAGATTAGACTCGCCAAAAGCGGCATGGATCTTTTTCGGTAAGATATAGCTTTCAAATAAAATAAAAATTGCCGTTAATTGAATCAAGAACATATCCGCAAACACAGTACCCATACTAGTAATGAGCCCACCTATAAACTTCATAAGTTTACTAGCATCAAACTCGTTTAACATACTCATATCAAAAGCATGCTCTACACCACGCTCAGACAGCCAATGAACTAAAAATGCAAACTGTTGATGAAGATTTCTTTGATAGGTAGGAAGTTGCCTAGTAAAAACATCAATAGAACTCGCAACATAAATACCAAGCCCACCGACCACCACAAACAAAGCACCAACCACCAAAAACACAGCTAATGAAGAAGAGATGCCCTTGTTATTCAGCCATGCCAAGGGTGGCAGACAAATAACAGCGATGAAAATCGATAGAAATAAGGGGGTTAAAATAGGTGCTGCTGCTTTCATGCCAGCAATAATAATGCAAATTGCTGCCAGTGAAATAAGGATAGGAACGCGTTTGGAAGACATATTTATATCCTTAATGAGATTAGCTCTATCCCATTAATCCTATATGCTTTAGCGAGAATGATGGGGGTACGTTTTCATATCATACTGACAACGCGAGCTATTTTCTATTATGGCTAAGACTAATACCCAATGCTGTTGACTTAAGAATAAGCTCCTTCTCCAAAGAGAGAGTACTTAAGTCAACAGCCTTGAGGCTAAAACCTAGCCAACTAAATATTATTTAAACCAAGAATCATAAAACTTAGGGTTAAACATTTTATTTATTGCATACGCTATACGCGTTTTAGACTCTGCAACTGTTGCACCTTCTTTAACATCAGCTGTCGCTACGCCGATCCAGATAACGTAACCCGTTTTTACATCTGAAGCGACAACAATTAACCCCGATTTAGGAACATTTGTAGGAATTTCAACGTCGGTTGCTGGATCAACTTTTAAACCCTGCGCTTCCATATCTACACCAGCAAAAAAGCTCATTGCAACTTCAGCATTTTGGTCTGTAACTTTGGTAAGACCTTTCGCACGTAATTCGCTGTCAATCTGAAATTTAATATCGCTAGAAACATCAAAATTTGGCGTTTTCCACTTTCCTTCCGGATCATTTAGTAACGCTGCTGAGCCCAACCAAGCATAGCTTGTATAAGCCTTTAAATTTACTTTAGGGTCCGATGCTGCCTCAACTTCTATATCTTTTGTTAATGGAGAAGCACAAGCGGAAATCAAAATAGCAAGCATAAGTATGCTTAAGGTTTGTAATTTTTTCATAATTTTTATTGATTGGTGGAAATTTAAAAAAGAAGCTACCCCATTAAGAATAGCTTCATGATAATAGTCTACAATCTTCATTATAGCCAGCTAACTAGATAAAATTATTATTCACGTGAAGAAAGTCACATTTATAAGCAAACAATTATAGTAGGCCGCCTACACTAACATTTAATATAATTACGTGTTTAAATAATTGCAATTGAAACCAATCATTTAACTATTCAGCTTAATCTATGTCACTATTGCATAATCATCGATCAGTTCAATTTATTCTTATTTTATGTTCCCTATGGCTCACGGCCTGCGATCAAAAAAATGAATATATCGCACCTCCACCACCGGAAGTCACTGTTAGCCAACCTGTACAGCAAAGTGTCACTGAATATTTAGAATTTACCGGCACTACGCAATCGGTTGGCTTTGCCGAAGTGAGAGCACAAGCCTCAGGTATCTTAAAAAGCATGCACTTTGAGCCAGGAACAAATGTTAAACAAGGAGATTTATTATTTATCATTGACCCTGACCTTTATCAGGCTAAACTAGCCGCAGCACAAGCAGAGTTAGTCAGCGCTCAAGCACAACTCAATCGCACACAAGCCGAATTAAACCGTGCTGATCAGTTAATTAAGAAAAATTATATTTCCAAAACAGACCACCTGCGCCGAAAAACAGAACGCGACGTAGCTCAAGCAACTATTGGCTTAAAATCAGCTGGCGTACGTAGCGCAGAAATCCAGCTAAGCTATACGCGAGTTACCGCACCTATAGCTGGGCGTGTGAGCAGAAATACCGTCGATATTGGCAATTTAGTAGGCGAAGGAGAGGCCACTTTATTAACGACTGTCACGCAATATCAGCCCATGTATACCTACTTTCATTTAAATGAACGAGATTTATTACGCTTAATGACATTACGTGGTGAAAAAGTTCAGCAAATGGGACATGATTCTGATAAAGAACCTGATCAGGAATTAAACATTCCTCTCTTTTTAGGTTTAGCTGATGAAAAAGGTTATCCACATGAAGGCAAATTAGATTTTGCTGAGTCCACACTAAATACTAATACCGGCACCATCGAATTACGCGGTATATTTGCTAATTCAGAAAAACCAGAGCGCTTAGTTCCTGGCTTATTTAGCCGTTTACGCTTACCTGTGGGAAAAACGCCCGACGCTTTATTAATTGACGAACGCGCTATAGGGTCAGACCAAAGTGGTCGCTTTGTTTTAGTTGTGAATCAGGAAAATAAAGTTGAAAAACGTCCTATTACTTTAGGGCAACGCATAGATGGAATGACCGTCATAAGTGAAGGCATCAAAGCAGACGATAAAGTGATTATTAATGGCTTGCAAAAAGCCAGGCCAGGCAGTGTCGTTAATCCTACAACCGCTACAGCCACAGCAGGATAAACGTATGTTTTCTAAATTTTTTATAGATCGCCCTATTTTTGCCGCGGTTATTTCTATAGTCTTATTAATTGCAGGTATCATCTCTGTTTTAACTTTACCCAGTGCGCAATATCCTGAAATCACCCCACCTACCGTTGAGGTTAAAGCCACTTACCCAGGGGCTAATGCTCAGGTTATTGCTGAGACAGTTGCGGCACCAATTGAACAACAGGTTAACGGTGTGGAAAACATGCTGTATATGTCATCCACCAGTGCCGGTGATGGCTCATATGCCTTAACGGTGACTTTTGAAGTCGGTACTGACTTAGATATTGCTCAGGTTATGGTACAAAACCGTGTTGCTTTAGCAGCACCTAATCTACCTGAAGAAGTAAACCGCCAAGGCGTTAGCACCAAAAAGAAATCTGCTAATATTATCTTATTTATCACCCTGACCTCACCAGATAGTAGCTTTGATGAATTGTATTTAAGTAATTACGCAACCTTAAATATTCGCGACCAGTTAGCACGTATTAAAGGGGTTGGGGATGTCATGATTTTCCCTCCTAGTGATTACAGTATGCGGGTTTGGCTCAACCCTCACCAAATGAAATCGCGGGGCATTACCACCCAAGATATCTTAAATGAGATGCGTGAGCAAAACGTACAAGTTGCAGCGGGCCAAATTGGCCAGCCTCCCGTCCCTTCCGGCACAAACTTCCAATACACCATTAATGTCTTAGGCCGCTTAACAGATATTGCTCAATTTGAAGATATTATTATAAAAACAGATAAAAATGGCGCTATCACCCGTTTAAAAGATGTTGCTCGCATTGATTTAGGCGGTAAAACCTACGACATTAGCGCCAATGTAAATGGTGCACCTTCAGCCAGTATTAGTATTTATCAATTACCTGGGGCTAACGCCTTAGAGGTCGCCGATCAAGTTCGCGCAAAAATGCAGGAATTAGAAAAAAACTTCCCTCAAGGGCTTGAATACAAAGTCCCTTATGACACTACACTTTTTGTTAGCGCTTCAATTAATGAAGTTTTCGTTACCCTATATCAAGCCGGCGCTTTAGTATTTATTGTTTTATTTATTTTCTTGCAAGACTGGCGTTCTACCCTGATTCCCGCAGTGACTATTCCGGTATCATTAATTGCTACTTTTATTGTTATGTCGATGATGGGCTTTTCCTTGAATATGCTGACCTTATTTGGTTTAGTACTTGCCATCGGTGTGGTGGTCGATGACTCGATTGTTGTGGTCGAAGCGACCGCCGCTTATATCGAAAAAGGTATGTCCTCAAGAGAAGCTGCCATTCAAGCCATGAGCGATGTATCTGGCCCCGTTGTCGCAACGACTTTGGTGTTATTAGCCGTATTTGTACCGACCGCTTTTTTACCTGGAATTACCGGCGAAATGTATCGTCAATTTTCTCTCACCATTGCAGTAGCAACCGTTTTCAGCTCACTCAATGCTTTAACCTTAAGCCCAGCATTAGCGGCATTATTATTACGCCCTGCACCAAAAAGCAAAAATGCTTTTTTTCGAGGCTTTGATCGTTTTTTTGAAGCCTGCTCTAATGGCTATGCCAATTTTTTAAAAATCGTCGTCCGCCGTGGCTTTTTGATGATGTTATTAGCTTTAGGTATCGCGGTTGCAAGTGGCTGGCAATTTGGCAAAATTCCTGCTTCCTTTTTACCAGTAGAAGATCAAGGTTATGTCATTACGGCAGTGCAATTACCCGATGCTTCCTCTAAGGAACGTACCGATGAAGTACTAAGGAAAATTGATGACATCTTAAAAGAAACGCCAGGTGTAAGAGACTGGATATCATTAGGTGGCTTTTCCATGATCGATGGCACCAATGCCTCTAATGCAGCGACAGTTTTCGTGGTCATGAAGCCATGGGAAGAGCGCACCGCTGAAAATGAAACTCAAGAGGCCATTCTACAACACCTGAATCAAAAGCTGAGCCAGATTCAAGAAGCCATTATATTTACCTTTGTCCCGCCCGCAATTCCGGGCTTAGGGGTTTCCGGTGGTTTTCAAATGCAGATTCAGGACAGAGGCAATGCTGGTTTAGAGGAACTACAGCGCATGGCAACTGAAATGATCGTAGACAGCCAAAGCCAATCAGGCTTAGCGAAACTTAACTCCACTTTTAGAGCTGGTGTACCACAATTATTTGCTGAAGTAGATCGTACCAAAGCAAAAACTTTAGAGATCCCTTTAAATGATGTGTTTAATACCTTACAGGCTTACTTAGGCTCGGCTTATGTAAATGATTTTAATCAATTTGGTCGTACTTGGCAGGTGAAAGTCCAGGCAGATGCTGAGTTTCGCTTAAAGCCCGAAGACATACGTCAACTCGAAGTACGTAATAAAAAAGGCGAAATGATTCCGCTAGGTACCTTAATCAGAGTGGATGAAACTTTAGGTCCACAAACTATTTTGCGTTACAACCTCTACCCTGCCGCTTCCATTACCGGCAGTGCCGCACCTGGATTTAGTTCCGGCGAAGCCTTAAATCTAATGGAACAAATGGCACAAGAAAAATTCCCTGACTCACTAGGTTTTGAGTGGACAGGCATGTCTTATCAAGAAAAGCAGGTCGGCTCTGAAGCCACCGTTATTTTTGCTTTGGCGATTGTTCTGGTGTTTTTGGTTTTAGCCGCTCAATATGAAAGCTGGAGTTTGCCGATGGCGGTACTACTGGTTGTACCATTAGCTTTATTGGGTACGGTTGCTGCCTTAATGATGCGCGAGTTTGATAATAATGTTTATACCCAGATCGGGATTGTACTGATTATTGGTTTGGCCAGTAAAAATGCGATTTTGATTGTTGAATTAGCAGCTGAACAGCGCGCTAAAGGCATAAGTATTTTTGATGCAGCCGTTGAAGCTTCTCGGTTACGCTTCCGGGCGATTTTAATGACGGCATTTTCCTCAATTTTAGGCTTTATGCCATTAATGGTCGCTAGTGGAGCAGGTGCGGCAAGTCGTCAGGCGATTGGTACTGCAGTGGACGGCGGTATGATTGCCGCAGTGACTATGTCCTTAATATTTACACCTGTGTTTTATGCCGTCATGCAAGGCTTTAGTGAGCGCTTTAGTAAAGAAAAGTCGAATTAAATTCTCCTCCTTAATGAAAAATTAAAACAACGCATGGGGCGCAGGTCTTTAGCCTACATTTATTGGTAGGGCGTATTTTTACGCCCGCCAATGTCGCGCACCTACTATAAAGGTGGGCTAAAGCCACTCCCTACAGTTTTCAGTATGCCCCGCGTTATAATATTCTCTATAATCAAACCCAATTTTTCTGTGCGATAACTGATAAACTCAGTCTATATTGAAATATCGTAGTTTATGAAAACTCCAGTCATCCCCAAAGTTTACCCTGTTAAGCATGGGCACAAGCTTTATCGAAAATCTAATCATCATCAATAGATGCCTGCTCAAAGCATACAGGAATGACGAATACGAAAAGAGTATTAATTAAAAACTACACATTCCAAAGTGGATGCGGTTTATACGGTATAATTATCGGTTCAAATTGAACCTAGGTTCATACATATCACCTTGATTGCTGGATTCATTATTCTCTTTATAGGCTACTTCCTAAGTTTCCTAGCAATTTAATATTCTCGGAGACATCATTCATGCGTTTTTTAATTTCCTATCCGCAAACGAACTGGGATTATGCCAAGTTCCGCTTAAACCGTATTATCAGAGGGAAAGATAAATCTAGTGATGTATTTACCGGATCACCCGGCGGAAAAATCCAGCTATTAGAACAGCTTGAGCCTTTAGGAAAATTTCGCTTATTAGATGAAATCTATCCTACCAAACCTTTTGGTATGGAATATGTCGCGGGTGAAGGGCTTTATTTTATTACTGGCCTACCTTGCTGCATTGATGGCCAAGCGGGTGATGAACATATTCTCAGATTAAATGATCAAGGTGAAATCGACTTAGTCATCAAACACCCTCTATTTTCGCAAATGCGTTCCCTACGCCGAACTAAAAACGGCATATTAGTCACTTCTAGCGGCATAGATGCCATATTAGAAGTCAATTTAAGCGGTGAAATAATCTGGGACTGGTTTGGCACTGAACAAGGTTATTCAACACGTTACGGTGGTGGAGAAAGAACAATTGACCGTGACTTTGATCACCGCACGCTTTGTTATTCAGGAAAATTACAGACCACGCATTTGAATTCAGCCATCGTTGATCCGTATGACGAAAGTAAAATTCTCACCATTCTGTTCTATCAAGGCAAAGTCGCTCGTATAGACAGAGAAACGTTAAAATTAGAGCATGTTATTGAGAATTTGAATGGCGCACATCATATTCGTCCTCACTCGAAAGGCTATATGCTTTCTAATTCGCGCAAAGGTGAAACGCATATTTATGATCGCAATTTCCAATTACTGGAAATTATCGACGGGACTAATTCCTTATTCCCTGTCAAATGGGTTCAAGATACGATCGAACAACCTTCTGGTTCGCATCTAATTGCCGACTGTAATACGTTTAATTTACGTGAACGCACAGCAGATGGTAAAGAACGTAAATTTAATACGCAAATGCCTAACCGTATTTTCCAGATTGAGCCTGTAGGCGATGATTTTTCTTTTAACGAACTAGCCCATTCTCATTTTACGAAAGACTAATTAATGGAACGTTATTTACTCCCTCTTTGTACTGCTACTTTTCTTTCATCGCCTATTCAGGCTAAAGAATTCACTCCCTCTTATACTGAGTGGCAAAGAACAGCGCAAAATCCGTTAAGCCCTAATTTTAGATTACCGTTTAAATATAATTTTCATGGTGGTGCGCCTGCTGGCGAAGTTCATATCGGTAGTTTCTCCCCCATTATGCCGATCAAATTTGATGGCTGGAATATTATTAACCAGCTGACATTAAATATCATGGGTACGCCTGGTGACATTACTGGCATTAAAGGCTTACCCGAACCTTATACCGGTGATGGTCATGGCGGCAGTGATGGTTATGCTACCGGTTTAGCTGATACCGACTTTACCAGTTATTTTTCCTCGACTCTAGGTGAAGACTTCACTTATGGTTTTGGGCCAACATTTACTTTCCCAACCGATGAACCAAGCCGAGAATTAGGTAGCGGTCAATTCAGTGCAGGGCCTGCGTTAATGCTGGTGTATCAACCTGAACACTGGACGATTAATCTGGAAGTGCAGCAAATTTGGTCAGTATTTGGTAGCGATGGTAGAGAAAATGTCAGTCAAATGATCATTCAGCCGTCTATCTATTACAACCTGCCTGATGGCTGGTATCTACTTTCAGATCTGCAAATGGTAGCTAACTGGCGCTCTAATTCAGAACAGCGTTGGACAGTCCCTATCGGTGCAGGCGTAGGGAAGTTATTTAAAATCGGCGACAACGCGATTAATAGTCGCTTAGGTGGCTATTATAATCCAGTGACGCCGGATGCTGGGCCGACTTGGTCGATGAATTTCTCTGTAGAATTTATTTTTGGCAGTTAATATTTCAAGTAGCTTAAAAATAAGATTTTAACCACAGAGAGCACAGAGAAAACACTTCTCGTTGCGTATTCTGTTTTTCCATTTTTTACTTCACACCTAAGATTCAATGCTGTTGACTTAAGGATAAGCTCTTTCTCCAAAAGGGGGAGGTTGATGATGAGGGGAATTATAAAGGCATGATTTTATTCTCCTCACCCAACCCTCTCCAACAAGAGAGGGCTTAATTGACTCCTAAGCTGCCCTAACAAAACCATATACACCCTATGGTAAAACTTGTCCGCTGTATAATGATTAACCACCTACTCTCATAAGCCGACGACCAAATCATTATGATCATTAGCTACTTATTCTTGCTTATCAGCGCCCTGCTATCACCTGATTTACAGGCGGAAACTAATAAGCAGTTAGTTCAACAGCCGACTAATGAAGTCACTTTATATTATTTCTGGTCACGACATTGCCCTCACTGCAAAACCGCTAAGCCCTTTATTAACAAACTCCCCCAAACCTATCCTTGGCTAACTTTACACCGTTATGACTTGGTTGACAGTCGCGTCAATCAAAAGCGTTTCTTATTAATGGCACAACAATTAGATCAACCTGCTAATTCAGTCCCTGCTTTTATTTTTTGTGGGCAAATGATGGTTGGTTATGACCAAGCGGAAACTACTGGCAAAGAATTAGAAGAAAAGCTTCTAGCCTGTCATCGACAAGAAAACACACAGACTACGCAAGTACAAGAAAACTTCAATATCCCTGGTCTAGGAAAAACTCATTATCAAGATTTTTCGCTTCCTGTATTTACTTTATTAATTGCTGCGCTTGATGCTTTTAACCCCTGCGCATTTTTTATTCTGTTCTTTCTCTTAAGCTTAATGGTACATCACCGTAGTCGCGCACGGATGCTAGTTATCGGTGGCACATTTGTTTTATGCTCAGGACTTATGTACTTTCTATTTATGAGTGCTTGGCTTAATTTATTCTTAATTACCGAGCAGTTGATCTTTATTACTGCAACAGCAGGCGTTATTGCGATTATTTTTGGCTTGCTTAATATCAAGGATTATTTCTTCTTTAAACAGGGCATTTCCCTCTCGCTCTCAGACTCGTCAAGAATAAGGCTATTTACGCGCATGCGTACTCTCACTCAAACTGGCTCTTGGTCTAGTATGATTATGGCGACCATAATTTTAGCGATAGCGGCTAACAGCTATGAATTGCTATGTACGGCTGGCTTGCCGATGGTGTACACGCGCATCTTAACTTTAAGCGATTTACCGACAACTCAATATTATCTATATTTAGCCCTGTATAATGTCATTTACATTATTCCACTCTTACTTATTGTTATTCTTTTTAGCCTTACATTAGGTAGTAAAAAACTATCCGAACAAGAGGGTCGCTTATTGAAAATGCTCTCCGGTAGCATGATGCTCGGGTTGGGTTCGATACTGCTCCTAAAACCAGAATGGCTGAATAATATGCTGGTTTCAGTGACGGTTATTTTCGGCTCAATTGCACTAACTCTACTG